>CALLBE010000062.1 GCA_938001985.1 uncultured Verrucomicrobiales bacterium
CAAAGGTTTCGCCAGGAGAAGTGGATTGGATCAGCTTAATCGCACTGGCACTATTGATCACAGGTTTATTTTTAATTTTAACAAGACAATCACCAGGCAAAACACCCGCCCTTGACGCTGGGGAATCTGGAGAAACCGTACTCACCAAGGTCGCAATATGACTCTGGAGACCAATCTGCTTGGCCTTCGCGGGGTTAATGTGCTGGTCGCTGATGCCAACGCCCAAGTATCCTCGCACAGGTTGCCCTCTTTCTAAAATCTCGGTAATGCTCTTCCTGACCTCGTTCGAGGGAATAGAAAACCCTATCCCTATCCATCCAGCTCCAGCACCGTCAGTGGAAATCGCCACATTAATCCCAATGATCTCTCCTTTTAGGTTGATGAGAGGACCTCCCGAGTTACCGCGGTTGATTGCCGCGTCTGTTTGGAAGCTACTGTGTGACGAGTCATTATACGTGCGGTTTTTTGCAGAAATAATCCCTTTAGAAATTGACTCTCCCAATCCCAGAGGATTCCCGATAGCCAACACCTGTTGTCCTATTCTCACTTGGTCTGAGTCTGCCAGAGGCAATGGCTTGTACTCGCCACCACCGACAATTTTTAAAACCGCAATATCCAACAGCTCATCCGGCTTGCCTACCAACTCGGCTTTTCTCTCCACTCCATCATTCGTAATGACGGTGAACTCCGTAAACCCTTCGATCACATGAGCATTGGTGACAATATGCCCCTCTTTAGAAATAATCGCTCCCGAGCCCTGACCTTGGACCTCTTTAGGAATCACGCCTCTCACTCGACCAAATAAATCTCGATAGTAGGTTAACTGCTCCGTGGAGGTGTGAACACTGACAACCGATTGAACGGCATTCTCAGCGATATAGGTAAACTCTTTATCCAGCCGATTGAGCAACTCGACGCCCTTGTCCTTAATAGTGGTCTTTTCTTGAAGAGTGTAAGTCTCTGGACGATAGGTAACCGGCTTGGCGACTTCCTTTGAATCATTAAGAAAAAGCCACTTAACGCCCCTCATTAAACCATAGGTAATGAAAAAGAGCGCGATGAGTGAAAAAATACCTTTAATCAACCTTTTCATATCCAACAAAGCGACATGCTGAGAGAAAATCATCTATCCGTGAAGGAAAAATTACCCCTTAAATTCAAAAATTCAAATTCTCAGTCTTGATTAAAGTAGCAAGGTTTGTTTTTTGGAAAGGAGTAAATTATGTCAGCCGATCGTAAAACACTAGATGAACGTCAGCAAATGTCTGACTTGGAAAGACTTCGTCACTCCTGTGCTCACGTGCTGGCGACGGCTATTTTGAAGATTTGGCCCGATGCTCAATTAGCGGCCGGACCTCCTGTCGAGAACGGTTTCTATTATGATATCGATTTGGAGCACCGTCTAACGCCCGATGATTTTGAGAAAATCGAAGAAGCCATGAAGGCTGAGGTCAAAGCCAATAACCCTTTTGAAAAAGTAGTCATTTCAAGAGAGGAAGCCTTGGCTCTCGCTAAATCAGGCCGTATCGCTGCGCTGTCAGAAAGAAGCATTGAATCCACCTTTAAAGTGGACCTTTTAGAAGACATTCCAGAAGACGAGGAGATATCAATTTTCAAAAACGGTGATTTCTGGGATCTCTGCGCTGGCCCACACGTTGCAAGAACAGGCAACTGTAAGGCGTTCAAGCTGATGAGCGTCGCTTCTGCTTTTTATAAAGGGAACAAAGATAACCCTCAATTACAGCGAATTTACGGGACTTGTTTTAAAAACAAAACAGCCTTAGAGGAGCACCTTGTTAAGTTGGAGGAGGCTCGTAAGCGAGACCACCGTAAATTAGGAAGAGAGCTCAACCTCTTCTCCATCGACGAGCAAGTTGGTCAGGGGCTTATTTTGTGGAAGCCTAAAGGCGCTCTGGTTCGCCGCCAACTTCAGGATTTCATCACCGTGGAGCTTGATAAACAAGACTACTACCAAGTTTACACCCCTCACATTGGCAAACTCGATCTTTACCGCACTTCAGGACACTTCCCTTATTATGAGGAGTCTCAATACCCTGCGTTTGCGGAAAGAGATAAGTTGGAAAAACTAGCCTCAGAAGGCTCCACCTGTTCGGAGCTCATGAGCATGCTGAGAGATGGTGAGATTGAGGGCTACATGCTAAAGCCGATGAACTGCCCTCATCACATCAAGATCTTTGCCAGCGAGCACCGCTCTTACCGTGATTTGCCAGTACGATTGGCCGAGTTTGGCACCGTTTACCGCTGGGAGCAATCCGGCGAACTGGGAGGCATGACTCGTGTGCGTGGTTTCACTCAAGATGACGCTCACCTGTTCTGTACGCCAGAGCAAATTAGTGACGAAATCCAAGGCTGCTTGGGCTTGGTTCAAAAAGTCCTCGGAACGCTTGGCATGAACGACTACCGAGTTCGCCTCTCCTTGAGAGACCCTGCAGACGCCGATAAGTACGTTGGATCAGAAGAGAATTGGGACAATGCCGAAGCGGCGATTCGTGAAGCCGTTGAATCCCTAGGCTTGGATTACACTGAGGAAAAGGGCGAGGCTGCCTTTTATGGACCGAAAATTGATTTCGTTGTCAAAGACGTGATCGGCCGTGACTGGCAACTCGGCACCGTTCAAGTGGATTACAACCTCCCTGAGCGTTTTGATATTTCTTATGTGGGCTCAGATAACAAACCTCACAGACCGGTGATGATTCACCGCGCACCGGTTGGTTCACTCGAGCGTTTTTGTGGCTTATTGATTGAGCACTTTGAAGGAAAATTCCCAACATGGCTAGCGCCAGAACAAGTTCGTATTCTCCCTATTGGTGAAGATCAAATCGCAGATGCTGAAGCGGTTGCGGAAAAACTAAAAGCCCTCAACGCTCGCGTTAAAATCGACCGAACTTCTGATAAAATCGGCGCAAAAATCCGCAACTCCCGCCTCGACCGCGTGCCTTATATGCTGGTTATCGGGAAGCGTGAAGCTGAACAAAATCAAGTCTCTGTACGTCACCGTGACCTACAAGACCTGGGCGTGCATTCTGTTGATACATTCCTCGAAGCCTTTGGCCATGAGGTGAGTGCGAAGCTACTTCAACCAGCACCACTCGCAAGCGAATAAAGTTCACAAGAACTTCTCATTCAAAGGCTGATCAAGCTCATTGATCTCGCCTTTGAATTTTACTACACTTCCCCCAATTCTTCACTTCTGATAATGAAGCTCCCCTTATTATTTTTATTCATCGGGCTAACCTTTGCCGCCGTCTGGACAGATGTTCAAGGGCGTAAAATGGAAGCTACCTTTTACAAGCTAGATGGCTCAACTGTGCTTTTTCAAAAAGGAAACCAGACCGTAAGATTCCCTTTAGAGAAATTAAGCAAAGAGGACCAAAAACGAATCAAGGCCTTAACCACAGTTGAATCTCCCTATGAGGGGTTACCAAAAGAAGGAAAGCACTTCTTGACCAAGGCCAAGCTGATTTACCCTCATAACTTTGATCAGCCCTTCCCTAAAAGTGTTTCCGCTGGGAAGTTCGAGGTGTCCATTATTCAAGAGGACAAAACACAAAACGAGTATATCTATGAAACCGACCACTTCCGCTTCATTTCCGATGTGAAGCTGAAAAAAATTGTCGTTCGTGAATTTGCTAAATTATTCGAAGCCACCTTCGCTTATATGCAAGCTCTGCCCTTTGGCTTTCCTTATCCAGCCAAGGAAAGCGCTTCCGAAGGTAAATACCGAACCAACCTCTTCGGGACTCGCCAAGCTTACTTAGAGAGCGGTCGGGGCATTCCCGAGTGGTCAGGTGGCGTTTATTACCCATCAACAGATCAAATCCACCTCCCCCTCACGAGTTTAGGCGTTAAAAAAGGATCCACTGGGTATTTTTTAGACAGGAATAGAGACT
>CALLBE010000063.1 GCA_938001985.1 uncultured Verrucomicrobiales bacterium
TAGACTTCTTGGGGCTAGCTTGCCTGGTCAGTTGGGTATTTGTTTTGGTTTGAATGGGCCTTTATTGGCTAATAGTAATTCCTGTGCGGCAGGGAACACTTCCATTGGGCAGGCCTTAAAGATGATTCAATACGGGGAGGCGGATGTGGCTATTGCCGGATCGGCGGAGGCTCCGCTAGCGCCACTTACGTTAAACTCTCTGCAACGTCTGGGAGTGGTTAGTCAGTCGCCGCCTATGCGCCCTTACCATCCCGACAGAGATGGATTTATTCCTTCAGAATCCGCTGCGACCTTGATTCTCGAAGAGGAGAGCCATGCCGTTACTCGAGGCGCTAGGATTTATAGTAGAGTCTTGGGTTATAGTTGTTTAACGGAAGCTCATGACATGACGACACCTCAATCCGATGGGGCTCCGTTGAGGGAAACGGTGATTAAGGCGTTAAAAAACGCCAATGTTTCTAAAGAAGAAATTGATTTTGTCTCTCACCACGCCAGTGGAACTCAAATCAATGATAAAAACGAAGGGGCTGTCATGAGTGAGCTCTTTCCACAAGCCAAGCACCACGCGCTTAAGGCTTACACAGGGCATTCACTTGGTGGTGCTTCGTCTCTTGAGGCGATCTTGACGTCCTTAGCAATTTATAAAGGAGCATCTCATACGGCTATCAGCAATGCCTTTGGTTTTGGAGGCATTGACACGGCCCTTATTTTTGGTGCTTACCATTAGTTTATATTTCTATAAATAATTCTCAATTCGGCTACGCTACTTTAATTAGATATGAATACACTTCTCTTCTTTTTTGGTCCAATGACTGGGTTTTATATGGATCCAGCTTACATGCTCATTCTTGGAGGAACTTTTCTTCTTTCCACTTGGGTGTCTCATCAACTCAAATCAAAATTTAAAAAATACTCAGAAGTGCCCACTCAAGCAACGGGTGCAGATGTAGCGAAGGCGATGCTCTCCGCTCATAATATTCATAATGTGACCGTTCAGTGCGTCGGTGGTAAGCTTACGGACCATTACAATCCAATGGATCGAACGGTTAATTTGAGTCTGGATGTGTACCATCAGAATTCAATAGCAGCCCTCGCAGTAGCCGCTCACGAGGTTGGGCATGCGGTTCAACACGCGGAAGGCTACGCATGGTTACAGTTTCGTTCAAAAATGGTTCCAGCTGTGAATATTGGCAGCCAAATCGCTCCTTACTTACTAGGGATCGGAGCCTTCATTTACGCTTCGGGCAGTCCGTTTGTTTTGATTTTAGGGATCGCTTTATTTGCGATCACCACACTCTTTTCCTTCATCACGCTTCCAGTGGAATTTGATGCGAGTAACCGAGCTTTGGCTTGGTTACATCAAGCTGGAATGTTGGAGGGTGAAAGAGGTGGATTTGCTAAAGACGCACTTGTCTGGGCTGCCATGACTTATGTGGTGGCTGCGCTGGGATCGTTGGCTCAACTCTTGTATTTTGTCTCAATGTTCTTAGGCAGACGTTCGGAATAAAAAATATGGCTGAGGAAAGGAGACTTTCACTCGACAAAAAAGATATAGCCTCTTGAATCATTCTCATGGGAAGCAGTCATTCAAAGCCATGGACAGAGCCTCTTAGTGAGGAAAAATTTGATTTTCTAAAAGAAATTTTAGCCGCTCCTTCTCCTATTGGTTTAGAAGCTGCCATGAGTTATGGGGTTATTAAGCCATTTTTTGATGAGATTAAATTAGACTCTTGGAAAGTTCATCAGTTCAAGGGGAATGCGGGTATCGTTTTAGACACGCATCCAGATCAACCTGAGTTGCCAACTGTGATGGTGATTGGTCATGCTGATAAAATCCGTATGCAGGTCCGTCAAGTCGGTGCGGATGGGAAAATATGGATCGATAGTGATTCCTTTATTCCTAATGTTCTGATTGGCCATGAGGTGAATATTTTTCCTCAAAACCCAGAAAAACCTGGCGAGTACAATGTGATTTCAGGGGGAACTATTGAGGCTCTCGGTGCTATTCATTTTGCCGACGCGGAAACGAGAAGCGGTGGAAAAGGGATTAAAAAAGAAATGCTCTATGTTGAATTGCAAATGCATGGAGAAAAGCCAAAACAAAAGCTCGAAAAGCTAGGCATCAAGGCCGGTGATCCCATTATTTTTAACCGCCCAATTAAAAAAGGTTTTTCTGAAAACACCTTTTACGGTGCTTATTTAGATAATGGCTTAGGCTGTTTTACCGTCACTGAATTGGCTGAACTCGTGGCTAAGAAACCTTTTAAAAACATTCGTCTTTTACTCACCATTGCGACCCACGAAGAAATCGGTCGTTTTGGAGCCACCGCCATGGCCGGTGAATTAAAGCCTGACGTGATTTTTGGAACCGATGTGAATCATGACTATGATGCCGCACCAGGTATCAGCTCGAAAAGAATGGCAAAGCTTTCGATGGGCAAGGGCTACACGCTCAGTAACGGCTCAATCACCAGTGCTTTTCTCAATCAATTGTTTGAAGAGGCAAGCTTGGAAGCTGATATCCCTTACCAAAGAGATGTGACCGGTCGAGACACAGGAACGGATGCGATGGCAGCCGCCTTAGCTGGGTTTGACTGTGCGGCGACTTCAATTGGTTTTCCGATTCGAAATATGCACACCATTTCTGAAACAGGACATACTGGTGATATCCTAGCTGCCATTTATGGAATGGAAGCCACGCTTCGAAAAATGGATAGCATGAATGATGGTAAGGGGATCTCTTTGGACGATTTCCGTAACAATCACACACGCTTAGATCTTTCTAAATCCACTACAATCAACGCTTAAGATGCTTCCTTACTCACTCATTCGTCCGCTCTTATTTCAGTTCAATGCGGAACAAGCCCATGATATCACCATGCAGGGCCTGACGGTTTTGAATTCCCTTAAGTTAAATGATCTAGCGTTTCCAAAAGCACCTGAATCCTCGCCTGTTGAGGTGATGGGTTTGACCTTTAAAAATAAGGTGGGTTTAGCCGCTGGATTGGATAAAACAGGCGCTTGTATTGATCCGCTTGGTTCCATGGGGTTTGGCTTTATTGAAGTTGGAACCCTAACGCCTAAGCCGCAAGATGGGAATCCTCAACCTCGTCTCTTTCGTTTGATTGAGCATGAGGGGATTATTAATCGAATGGGCTTTAATAACCCAGGTATTGAAGCTGGTGTTGAGAATGTAAAAAGAGCGCATACCTTTAGAAAAAAAGGCGGTATTGTTGGCATTAATATTGGTAAAAATAAGGTCACTCCGAATGAAGATGCTATCTCAGATTACCTGACGTGCTATCAAGAAGCCTACGATCACGCAGATTACATCGCGGTTAACTTATCTTCACCGAATACACCAGGGTTGAGAGATTTACAATCAGCGGAATCGGCTTCAAAACTCATTGCTAGACTCAAACAAGAAGAGCTCACACTGACCGCTCGCTACGGTCGAAAAGTTCCTCTGGCTTTAAAAGTAGCTCCAGATCTCGATCCAGAAGCGATTGCTGACTTGGCTAAAGTCTTTAAAAATGAAGGCTTAGACGCTCTCATTGCGACCAACACAACACTGGATCGTTCAAAGGTAGCTGGACATCCTCTTGCGGATGAAGCAGGTGGCCTCTCGGGTAAGCCTGTGACTCAGAAGGCAACGGAAACCATTCAGGCTTTTTATGCTGAATTGGGTGAAAGCCTCCCCATTATTGGTGTGGGTGGCATCATGTCTGGCGCGGACGCTCAAGAAAAGATTCAAGCGGGGGCCAAATTGGTTCAGCTGTACTCAGGTCTGATTTACGAAGGTGCGGACCTCGTTCACGACTGTATTCAAAACACCTAAAAACTCATGATTAAAACCTCACTCCATGTTCTGCTATTAGGGGCGATTTTCGCACTTCCTGATTATTTAAAAGGCTCAGATTTAAAACCCTCACCACAGCTGATTCAAGGGGTGTTGGACAATGGAGTGCCTTATTTCATTCAAAAAAATGATTTACCCGAGTCTAAGCTGAGCCTTCGTCTCTACGTGGGTTCA
>CALLBE010000064.1 GCA_938001985.1 uncultured Verrucomicrobiales bacterium
CCAGAGCAACGCTCATAGGCTTGTTCTGGAGTGCTCACGATTAAGATCTCATTAATAATCGGCAAGTTGTATTCCGAACTGAGTGAAAGAATCTGTGGCGTCAAACTACGAGCCAAAATGTCACCGTGAGCAGTGCCCCCTTCCATAATCAAGCCCAAACAAATAATAGCATCGAAGGACTCCTTCATCGCCACTCGCTTGGTAATAATAGGAATCTCCAATGAGCCGGGAGAGCGATAAACACTCAACTCCGAACCAGGGGAAAGAGCCTCCAATTCCTTTTTCGTATGAGAAAGAAGATCCTCCATTAACGCCTCGTTAAAACGTGAGGCAACAATAGCGATCTTATAACTCTTCTCACGAAGAGAACTGGGTACATTTAAAATTTCATCAGACATAGTGGCTTAAAAAATAAGAGACTTAACTAAAGAAGTCACATTCTCGGTTCGTGACATCAAGCACTTTCCAAGGGAGTCCATGTACATTTAAGTCTTCCATGAACGGATCTGGATCAAATTGCTCAATATTCCAAACACCTGGTTTTAACCAAGCTTCTTCACTCATCAACTTCGCTCCAATCATAGCAGGCACTCCCGTTGTATAGGAAACCGCCTGTGAACCCACTTCAGAAAAACACTGCTCATGGTCGCAAATGTTGTAAATATAATAAGACTTTGGTTCGCCATCTTTGATTCCACGAACAAAACAACCGATGCAGGTTCTTCCCTGAGTGCTCTCCCCCAAATCACCAGGATTAGGAAGCACACTCTTTAAAAATTGCAGCGGTATAATACTCTGGCCTTCGTGCTCAACGGGCTCGATACTGGTCATGCCTATATTACTCAACACCTCAAGGTGTTTTAAATAATTGTCTGAAAAACTCATCCAAAACTGAGCCTTCTTCAACGTAGGGATATGCTTACTTAAAGACTCCAACTCTTCATGATACATTCGATAAATCGAGTATTCTCCCACGCCCTCTGGGCAAGAAAAGCTCTGCTTCTCACTCATCGGAGCGGTTTCCACAAACTCACCATTTTCCCAATGACGGCATTCCGCAGTCACCTCTCGAATATTAATTTCTGGATTAAAGTTAGTCGCAAAATGCTTGCCGTGGTCCCCCCCATTGACATCAACAATATCCAAGGTGTGAACTTCATCCAAATAATGCTTTTCTATATAACGGGTGAAAACATTAGTCACTCCAGGATCAAAGCCTGAACCCAATAAAGCACAAATCCCTGCTTTTTCAAATCGCTCTTGGTAATCCCACTGCCAGTGGTATTCAAACTTAGCCACATCCTTAGGCTCGTAATTAGCGGTATCTAAATAATGAACTCCTGTAGCCAAGCAAGCGTCCATGATTGTCAAATCCTGATACGGCAACGCCACATTAATTAATAAGTCTGGTTTCAACGCTTGGATTAAAGCCACCAACGCCGGCACATCATCGGCATCCACTTGGTGCGTGGTTATGGAAACTCCAGTGCGCTCTTTAACTGACTCAGCAATGGCATCGCACTTACTCACCGTTCTCGAGGCTAAATAGATTTCTCCAAATGTATTGGTTAACTGCGCACACTTATGAGCCACCACTCCTCCGACGCCTCCAGCGCCAATAATTAAAACCTTTTTCATCAATTAAACGTTCTTAAAGTATAAACCAATGTCTTCACTTTTTTGACGAGCAAAAAACACTCACGAACAAATAATTATAAAAAAATTTATAAAAACACTCATCAATAGCTTGTTTTTTATAAAAAATGATATTTTAATATGCTTAATACTAAATTAAAGTTAATCAACTTTTAGGTACTTATGAAAACTACAAGCATGAACGCTCAAATTAAAGAAGACGCTGATAAACTAGCAGAGTTTGTCCTAATGACGCAGCGCTCATGCATCTTAAACCTATCAGATCAGCTTAATAACGACAATTTATCATTCCCTCAATTCTTTCTCCTCACTTACCTAGCGAGCGAAGAATCATTGACTATGTCTGACATTGCTAAAAAAATGGGCCACTCCACAGCTGCGGCAACCGGTCTGGTAGATAGACTCCAAAAATTAGGCTTTGTTAAAAGAACCCACGCGACAGAAGACAGACGTAAAATTTTAGTAAAAATTAGCAAAGCAGGAACTAAATTAGTTTCTCAAATGAGACAGTCGATTTCTAAAAATCTATCTCAAATGATGCTAGAGACTGACAGCGAAGAAGCTCAAGTCCTCAACAATGCTAAGTCAACGCTACGAGCGTAGACCTTAGAATGTAGAGCCTAAGCACTAGCACTGCTTCTTGAAACAAAGACTCGACTCGTGTTTCTTCCTCAAGAGCAAATCGACTTCATCAAGCAAGTCTGTGCATCAGAGAACCTTAATGTCAGCATCGTCATTAAGCCCCCTCGAAAAACCAAGCTAGGCGACCACACCTGGACCCCCTCTACACGAACCAGTGTAATCACCCTCAATGAAGACGAAAATAAGCAACGGCTCTTTTTTGTAGCACTTCATGAACTGGCTCACGCTTATGTGGCTCATCATTACAACAGGAATCTTTTTAGACGAAAAGTACGCCCTCACGGTACTGAATGGAAAAAAGCCTTCCAACAGATCCTCGAACAAGCCTTAGAAAACAACCTTTTTCACGAAAACCTCAGGGACGTCATCACTCAGCACAGCAAGTCACCCAAAGCCAACACGCATAGCGACATCGCCTTACTAGAGGCTTTTACACAGTTTGACAAAGCACCTCATTCTCAAATCACCCAACTGAAAGACTTAAATGATGGGGATCGCTTTAGACTGAAACAAGCCTCATCCACGTTTACTAGAATCAAACTAAGACGCACCCGCTACCTCTGCAAAGACGAAAACGGAAGATCTTTTGCCATCAGTCCCATGGCTGAGGTCTCTCCCTTATAAAAACTCACTATTTAGGAACTTCGCCCCCCTTTTATACTCTAGGTTGTTAGAATAATTAGCCAAACAAAATGACTTTGACTATACCTTAAGCCTTACACAAAAGACTCACCCTAAAATTACTTCTCAAACCCCTTACTCTTCCAATATTCTAAGCGCTCTTTAATTCGCTTCTCCAAGCCGTGAGTTGTAGGCTCATAGTAGGTCTTTCCTCCTGGCAAATGAGATTGCGGAACATACCCGCCTTCATAGTCATGAGCGTATTTGTAGCTCAACTCGGCATCTGAGGCCCCATTTTCTTGAGAAATTCTCTTCCTCGTGTTGGTTCTTAAATGCTTAGGGACCGCCAAGGTCTCTCCATTACGAACATCATGTATGGCCTTATTAATGGCTAAATAACTGGCATTTGATTTCGGAGCTGTGGCTAAGTAAACCTTTGCATGAGCTAAAGGAATCCGCCCCTCCGGCATTCCAATGGTTTCAAAAGCCTGTTGAGCATCAATCGCCACCCTAAGCGCATTAGAATCAGCCAATCCTATATCTTCGCTCGCCGAAATGATCAAACGACGAATGATGTAACGCGGATCTTCACCAGCCTCCAACATCTTGGCCAACCAATAAATAGCCGCATCAGGATCAGAGCCTCGAATAGACTTTATAAAGGCTGAAATTGTATCGTAATGGTCATCCCCTGTCGCATCGTAGGTGAAATGCCTTTGTTGAAGAGATTCACGCGCCAAATCAACGGAAAGGTATACCGAAGCGTCGCCATTACCATCACCATCGCCTTGATGCAACTGACTTTTAATCGCCAGTTCTAAGGCTGACAAAGCCTTGCGAGCATCACCATCGGACTGAACTGACAATAACTCTAAAGCCTCCAAATCATAGCTAATTGAATAAGCGCCCAGGCCTCGCTCCTTATCAAGAATTGCCCGCTTCAAAAGCTCTGTGATGCATGAGGCTTCAATTGGCTCTAACTCAAATATTTGGGACCTAGAAACCAAGGGAGCATTGACATAAAAGTAAGGATTATGAGTTGTCGCTCCAATAAAACGAACGGTGCCTCTTTCTAAATGAGGTAAAAGAACGTCTTGCTGTGATTTGCTGAAACGGTGGATTTCGTCAATAAACAAGATGGTGCGCTCATTCCTCATCCGTTGCATATGTTCAGCCATTTCAATGCGCTTACGGATTTCAGCCACATTGGACTCCACACCATTTAAG
>CALLBE010000065.1 GCA_938001985.1 uncultured Verrucomicrobiales bacterium
TAACAGTCAATTTGCCGCAGCGGCTTCAATGGCAGTGGCGGAAAATGAAACCTGCTCATACAACCCTCTTTTTATTCATGGAAAGCCGGGAAATGGAAAAACCCATTTATGCCAATCCATCGCTCATGAGGTCCTCAAAAACGACCCTAAGCGAAAGGTGATTTACCTCACTTGCGAAAAGTTCACAAACGACTATATCGACGCCTTAAGGAAAAATGAACTGAAGAAGTTCCGCTCAAAATACAGAAGAGCCGACTTATTAATCATTGAAGACATTCAATTCCTTTCTTCTAAGGAAAAGACACAAGAAGAGTTTTTCCACACCTTTAACGAATTGGTGAATAGCGAAAGCCAACTTGTGCTAAGTAGCGATCGCCCTGTCAGTGAAATTAAACGAGTAGATTCTCGCTTAACCTCTCGTTTTGAATCTGGCTTGGCTGTTGAACTCGAAGCGCCTGAACTGGAGACTCGAACCGCTATTCTTCAAAAACGAGCGTCTGTCACGGAATCTAAAGTCACAGATGAGATCATCAATTTCATCGCCACCAAGGTGACCTCCAGCGTTCGCAAGCTGGTAGGCGCACTCACGACTATTACAACCTACGCTTCGCTGGCTAAGTTCTCTAAAATGGACATGCAACAAGTGAAGTTCTTATTAAAGAATCAATTAACTGAGCAAGCGGCTGATCCAGTCTCCATTGATCGTATTCAGAAACTAGTAGCGACTCACTTCGAACTGAAGACCAGTGATTTAACAGGATCTAGACGACCTAAAAAAATTGCTCAAGCTAGACAACTCGCCATGTATCTCTCCCGCGAGTTAACAGCAGCACCACTCGCTGAGATTGGTGAATCCTTTGGAGGACGAGATCACGGAACCGTCTTATACGCTCACCGTAAGGTTAAAAAAGAGATCCTTGAGGATGAAAAACTCAACCAAATCATTGAGCGATTGAGGGCTGGCCTGTCTTCATCCTTGCTCACTTCTTAATTCTCCTCTATTTTAGGTTTTCACTCATCCTTTCCCGATTAAGAAAACTTAAAAATATGCCTATCTTAGAAGTTTCAAATCTTCACACTGAATTTCAAACCCCCTCGGGTATTGTTAAAGCCGTGGAGGGCGTCGACTTTTCAGTCGAGTCCGGTAAAACCCTCGGTATTGTTGGTGAATCCGCTTCTGGCAAATCTGTCACCTTATATTCAATCCTAGGCTTGATTCCACAACCCGCTGGAAGAGTGACGGCTGGAACGGCGTTATTCAAAGACCTAGACCTTTTAAAAGCTACACAAAAGGAACTTTCAACCATTCGAGGTCAGAAAATCTCCATGATTTTCCAAGACCCCATGAGCTGCCTCAATCCGTTCATGACGGTGGGTGAGCAAATAATGGAACCTCTCATTGTCCATGAAAAAATCAGCCAACCGGAAGCTTACAGCATGGCTCTGGACATGATGAATGAGGTGGGCATCAAAGACTCAAAAACTAGAATCGACCAATACCCTCATGAATTCTCAGGCGGCATGCGACAGCGTGTGATGATTGCCATGGCCTTAATCACTGAGCCTGAAATCCTCATCGCTGATGAGCCGACCACCGCACTCGATGTCACGGTTCAAAAGCAAGTGCTCGATCTCATTAAAAAGCTTCAAAAAAAGCGCAACACGGCCGTCATTCTAATCACTCATGACCTTTCTGTCGTCAACTACAGTTGTGACGATGTCGTCGTCATGTACGCTGGGCGTGTGATTGAGAAGGCTTCTACACAAAGTCTCTTTAATAATCCAAAGCACGCCTATACACGCTCTTTGATCAAAAGCATTCCTTCGGCTCAATCCAAGGGCTCGGAGCTGTTTAATATTCCGGGAATTCCACCGAATATGCTGATGCCTCCTCAAGGCTGCTCTTTTCAACCACGCAATGTGATTGGAGATGCAGACCAATGCCTCACCTCTCGACCTGAGTTGATTGAGATCACAAAAGGCCATTTCGTTCAAAACTGCCCGGGTTGTTTAGCCTAATAAACAGCGTAAAATTAAGTTACTTTTTAAGTCACCTTAAATCTGAGTCACCAAGGACTCGCCTCTTGTTTGTTGGCTGACTCCCATTTGTCGCATCAACTCATGAGTCTCCTCGACGAGTTCATCCCAAGTTGTGGACTTCAGCTCATGCGGCGGCTTAATTTTTCGCTTCAATCGCTTAATCCGCTTCAAGCTTGATTCAAAAATCTCAGGGTTTTGATACCCTTGCTTATCAATCAGTGAATAAACCGCTTCAGCTTCCTTTAAATCATGGCATATCATCGCCATGTCATTACCTGCCATCAACGCCCGCCATACATCGTCAGGTCGCTTATATTTCTGAGTGATGGCGCCCATATCCAAGTCGTCTGTGATCGCCACGCCATTGAAGCCAATGCGATCCCTCAAAACGCCTTCAACCAATCGAGGCGACAATGAAGCAGGGTGCTCCGGGTCCAGCTCAGGGTATAAAACATGAGCCGTCATGACCGTATCAATCTCTCCAATAAGAGCATTATACGGTAGCAAGTCTTGTTGGTAAATTTCATTAAAATCGGTCTCCACAACCGGTAAATCATGATGTGGATCAGATTTCGCCCTCCCAACGGTTGGAAAGTGTTTAGCGCAAGTGAGAATGCCTGAGCTTTTGAGATTACCTGCATAAATCCCTGCGTACTCGAGCACCTGCTCCGGGCTTGAGCCAAAACAACGACTCTTTAACGAGTTCGAAGCCGTGTCATCATAAGATATATCAACCACAGGGGCAAAATTGAGATTAACCCCCAAGGTTCTTAGAATAACTCCTGTTAATTTAGCATGCCATACGACCCACCTAAGGTCGCCGCACTCTCTTAATTGTTGAGCGGAAGGCGACTGAACCCCCAAATTTAGAAGCCTAGAGACGATTCCACCCTCTTGATCCATGGAAATCAGAGGTTTAAAATCGTGGCTCAAATTTCTTAATTCATCCGTCAGTGCTCGGACTTGTTGGGCTGTCTCAATATTTCGGGAAAAGAGAACAAACCCACCAGGCTGAATCTTTGTAAATAATTCATGCTCCTGACTGGTCAGCTCTGTGCCTTCAATACCAACGATTAAATGCTGTCCTGGTGCGTACTTCATTACGGGCTAGTTGGGCTTTTTAATTATGAAAGGTTAATGCTTTCCAAAGCCTCAAAAAAGCTTGGGTACTTAGGCTGCCACCCCAAACTCTTTAACTTTTCATTACTCACCTGCTTATGAGTCCAACCGCGCTTGCTGTTCAGCTTTTTTGGAACAGGGTTGGGCATAGGCTTTTTAAAATAGGTTGATAAAAACTGATAACACTCGAGCTGGGTCAATGGTCGAGAATCAGCGACATTAAAGATCTCA
>CALLBE010000066.1 GCA_938001985.1 uncultured Verrucomicrobiales bacterium
TTTTAAGAACGTACACAAAAGCTTCAAACAAGTTTATTAAGTCTTTGGAAAAGCGAAACAAAAACGCTATCAAGCTAAGAAACGAAGGTCAAAAAAACATTTACATTTTTGTAGATAATGAAGCTGTAAAATCAATAGATAAATATGGATTAGCTAAATGTGCGCAGACCGTTCCTTTTAGTGGCAGAGTTCTAAGACTTCATATGGTTGGTACATTACCTCTTACAAGAGGCCCTGAGTTTAGAAGGCCAAAATTCTGTGTGAAATGTACGGATTGTTTTTATAGCGGTACAGTTTCAAATGGTTTGAATCAAGCCACTGTAACTAATGAAAAAGGATCTAAATGTGGAGTTTTCTCTTTCCCTGATGTTACTGCATTAAATTAATTTAAAAATATGCTTAAAATATTGATTTTCTTACCTGTTCTTATTTTGTCTGGATGCCAAACTTATAATAGACATTACACGACTCTATTAGCTCGGGATGTGGAAGGTCAACTAGAACTCAAGCTTTTGGGTGTTTCTGGGACTGATTTAAATGAAAAAGATGCTGCTAATATTCTTTTTGATATACATAAAAAAGATATACCCCCCCAAGATCATTCAAAATATCGAGGGCAACATAAAATAGTTCATTTTGCAGAAATGTACATACCTATTAAAAGAACAAAGGATTGGGTTATGTTATATCCAGTTATTGAATTAAAGCCTGAAAAAAAATAAGTGTCTAAATAGGGGGCGGCCGAATAAAATGATAATTGTTGAAAATGCTTTTTTTATGGGGTATGATATAGTAGATCATTCTGTTTTTAGTGGTATTCGTCACTTAGATTCTTTAGGTTATAAAAAAATACTTAATCAAAATTACCTTATTTCTTCTCGGGAAAAAGCTGCTTTCTATAAAGCTATCTTAAACAAGAAAATCCCAGAACATTCGCCATTTGAAACGCATGCATTATGGGCAATCAATTAAAGTGTAAGAATATTTTAAAAATGAAAAAATTAATAATTGGATTTATGTTAGTTTGTCTGGTTTTTGCTGCTATTTTTTGGATGTCTGAATGGAGTTGGGGAGGTGGCTATATTGCTAGATAAATGAGCAATCTATTATTTTAAATCTAACCGCTACCGCGAGTAAAAAAGGTGTCGGCCGAATAAAAGGATAATTTTTGAGTTTGAATTAATTGGATTGAGCAAATGTAGTTGTTCTTACGGTGGATCATAAGCAGTCATTAAAAGTGAATTATTTACTTCAAATTGCTTTAAATAGAGCGAATGCTGGGAGGTATGGAAAATAGCCAAACACACTTCGATGTTCTTGTTGTTGGGTCGGGTACCTCAGCTTACTATGCGGCGACGGGGCTTTTGGAGGGTGGTAAGAGTTTGGCTATGATTGATGAGCGTCCGTTTGGTGGAACTTGTGCCTTGCGTGGTTGTCAGCCTAAAAAGTATTTAATAGCGAATGCAGAAGCGGTGGCTTCTGCCGAGCATCTGGTGGGTAAAGGTATTCATGAGGCTCCGAAAACGGATTGGAGTGCCTTGCAGGCATTAAAAAACGAGTTTCTCAATGGGCGCTCGGACAATGAAATTAAAGAGTGGGAAGAAGAAGGGGTTACGACTTTTCGCCATCGCGCAACGATGAGCGGGGCCAATGAAGTGACGCTGGATGATGGTCGTAAGCTGACTGCCGATTATATCATCCTGGCGACGGGGTCCACCCCACGGTCGACCGATATTCCAGGGGCTGAGTATGTTCATATCAGTGATGATTTCTTATCTTTGGAGGCGTTGCCGTCGCATATCACCTTTGTTGGCGGAGGGTATATTTCCTTTGAGTTTGCCCACGCGGCGATACGAGCAGGCGCTAAGGTGACAATTTTGCATCGTTCTGCACAGCCTCTAAATGGCTTTGATCCTGATATGGTGGATGTGATTTTGGAGGCCAGCCGTGAAGCTGGTATTGAGATTCTTTTAGAAGAGTCGCCTGTTTCTGTTGAGAAAAAAGAGAGCGCTTATGAGCTGACGACCACCACAGGGCGTCGCTTGGCTACCGACTTTATCGTCTCTGCAACGGGGCGTGTTCCTAATCTGAGTGCTCTTAAGGGAGATCAGGGTGGGGTTGAACACGGACGCAAAGGTGTGGAGGTGAATGAGTACCTCCAGAGCGTATCGAATCCGTCTGTTTATGCGATTGGTGACTGTGCTTCCTTGGGGTTAATGCTGGCGACGGTTGCGGATGATCACGGCAAAATTGCCGCGCGGAATATTTTAGAAAAAAACACCACAGTAGTGAATCACCAAGTGGTTCCGAGCGCCGTGTTCACCATTCCATCGCTGGGGACTGTCGGACTAACGGAGGCACAAGCAAGAGCTGAGGGTTTTGATTTTCGTGTGAAAAAAGGGCAGCCTACTAACTGGCCATCGTCTAAGCGAATTGGCGAGACACACGCCGCTTTTAAAGTTCTCGTTGATAATAAAACGGACCTGATATTGGGAGCTCACTTGGTTAGGCACAATGCCGCAGAGGTGATCAACTTGTTCGCCCTAGCCATTGCTTATAAGATACCAGCCAAGGAGATTGCTAATTTTTTATGGGCTTACCCGACCAGCTCATCTGATATCAAATCAATGGTTTAAGGGACTTGATTTCAATTCGTTAGGCAATTAGAGTAAAGCTGTGGATGATCTGATGGAAAAGCTATTCTCGTACGGAACTCTTCAGCAGCGCAATGTGCAGATTGAAACGTTTGGGCGTGAATTGAGCGGAAAAGAAGACACCTTACAGGGCCACCAGTTATCTGAGGTTGAAATCAAAGATGAAGCCGTTATTAAGGCCAGTGGTAAAAATATTCACCCGATTTTAAAGGCTTCTAAGGACTTAAGTGATGAAGTGAAGGGGACGGTGTTTGAAATCACAAAAGAAGAGCTTCAGCAAGCCGATAGCTATGAAGTCGCTGAGTATAAGAGAGTCTCTGCTCAACTCAAATCGGGAACAACGACGTGGATATACGCAGCCGCAACAGATTGATTTGAAGAAGAGTTGAGGGTTTGTTTTTTTAAAATGGGGGGTGGGAAGCAGGAGGTGCGGCTTGGCTTCTCATTACGAATGAACCCTGTTGAACATTAGAATATGAAAAAGTTAAGGTTGATTCTATACGCACTTTTCCTAGCTATTGGGTTCGCAACCCCAGTTGTGGAGATTCCAACCAGCCCTAAGGCCGAAAAATGTATTGCCAGTGTTGAGCCTGCTTTGAAAAAAGAATTAAAAGCACTCGGCCTTGAGTATGGGGCACCTTTGTTTATCCGTATTTTTAAAGAGCCTGGGGTTCTGGAAGTGTGGTTAGAATCAGAGGAGGGTGTGTTTATAAACTTTAAGAACTATAAGATAGCAGCGTTGTCGGGAGGCCTGGGACCAAAGCTAAAAGAGGGTGATAAGCAAGGTCCCGAGGGGTTCTATTTTGTCAACGCTAAGCGTCTCAATCCTTGGAGCCGGTATCACCTTTCTTTTAATATCGGCTATCCGAATGAATAT
>CALLBE010000067.1 GCA_938001985.1 uncultured Verrucomicrobiales bacterium
GCAATGAAGAGGTGTGTGTATTAATTTCCTTCTCCCGCTACTTAGGTAGTGAAAATGCGCAGGTAGCTCAGCGGTAGAGCAGTTGACTTTTAATCAATTGGTCCTGGGTTCAAATCCCAGTCTGCGTACTTTTAATACCCCGCTAATCTGAAAAGATTCAGCGGGGTTCTTTTTTGCCAAGAAGGTCAAATCATAGAGCTTTTATTGTTTAAGCCTAAAGTTAAAAAAGAGTCGGTTTTAAAGCGCTCGTTCAATGAACCCACGTTGTTGGCGACGTGATATTCGGTTGTTTTTTGAAAGGTTAACGGAGGCTGGGGACGTGCTTGAGGCTAAGACCTCACAGGCTTCTTGGATTTGTCGGTGAGAGATGTTTGAAATCTTTTCCTTTTGAAAGAAGTGCTTCAGTAGGTGTTTTCTAAAAGCCAAAGGTAGGGGATTGAACTTGGGAAGAAAAAGGCGGCCTTGAGGGTCTAAGAAATCCGACAGCGGATAGGCTTCGTCAAGCGCGTCTTGAAGCTCGGATTGGGTTTGAGCGGCTCTGGCAATATTGCTTGAGGCGTCTCTGTTTAATAAGTCATTTAATTGGGGAATGATCTTATTCCTCAGCGTATTGCGAGGGGTGAAATTCTCTTCATTACTGGTGTCCTCTCTCCAGTTTTGGTTGATGGACTTGAGGTAGGTTTGGAGATCAGATTTGGTTAAATGAAGAATGGGGCGAATCAGCTGTAACGAGGTTTGCTGACTAGGGACTTCAATGGTTGAGGTGAATGGAATCCCTTTGAGGCCGGCTGAGCCTCGCGCGAGGTTTAGGAGGGTGGTTTCAACAAGGTCATCCTGGTGGTGACCGACGAGGGTGGCGTGAGTTGCTCGTTTTTTTGAGGCTTGGGCAAATGCATCATGCCTGCTTTTTCTAGCAGCGACTTCGATGGAAAGGTTTTCCTCTTCCGCTATTTTAGCAACATCGTATTTGTAAGCTTCAAACTTGAGTCCTTTCGTCTGAGCAAATTGCTCACAAAACAACTGATCGGCTAATGAGTCCGCCCCTCGAAGGCTGTGATTAATGTGAATGAGCGTTAAATTTTGATAGCCATGAGCCATGAGTAACGAGGCTAGGGCGATGGAGTCACTCCCTCCAGAAACCCCAATAAGAAAGGGGGTTTCTTTATCAAAATCGAACTGAGGATGCAGAGGTGGAAGCACGATTGATGTTATGCAGAATAGATAAATGATCGCACGCAAAAACTAACGTTGATTCTTGGGTGAAGATCCTTAGATTGATGAGGCGATGAGTGAGGGTGTGAAAAAATCTGTTTTTTTAGCGTATTTAGATTCAGGGCGTATTGGTAATTTACCCAGTGTGATCAGTCATGTGCTCGTTGGGGTGTTGATCTCGTGGATTGCTCCTTATGCTCAGTTGAAAGAGGTGGTGTTAAATTGGGATGCTGAATTGATAATATGGGCTTTGTCGGGAGCGTGTTTTATCTATTTGTTTGGGACGTTTTTGGGGGATGCTTATGATGTTGAATGGGATCGCAAGCATAAGCCTGAGCGGCCGACGGTGACGGGTTTGATTTCCGGTTCATCCTTATATGTGGGTGCTATTATATTTTTAGCTCTGGGTGTGGGATGCTTCTTTAAGACGGGTAGAATTGATGAAGTTTTAGTTCCTCTCAGTATTCTAGTTGGGGCTATTTTAGTTTATACGTATATTCATAAGCGAAGTGCGTGGGGGTGCGTGCCCATGGGGATTTGTCGAGCGACGTTGCCGTGGATTGGCTTCTTGTTATTTTCTGGTGAATTCACAGGGCAAATTGCTTATTTAATTGTTTCGGCACAATCGTTCGCGGCGTTTTTTTACGTGATGGGGCTGACTTTAGTCGCTCGACAGGAAAAGGATGGAGACCTTCCTTTGATTAAGCAAATATTGCCTTCTATTTGCTTTTTAGTTCCAGGGTTTTGGCTGGGTTTTGCTCAGTTGCCATTGGTGATGTTTAGCGTGACCATGGGCTTGGCTGGGGCGTTTTTGTTTCAAGGTTTTTGTTTTTATTCGTTGAGAAGATTAAATGTGTCGATTGGCTCCTTTGTGAATCATGCATTGATTGGCATGGCGCTGTTGGATTTGCCGATTGCGATGGCCTTTTTCTCCGCTGATTTGCCTCTGAGTTATTTGGCTTTCACGCCTGTTGTCGCGGTTGTTCTGAGTCTTTTATTGGGGAAGATAGCAAAAAATACGTAATCGCTTGAGTCGGAGTCATGGCTCGGGAAAGAGAGTTAACGATCTCTGTTTTTAGAGCTTTATTCATTTCCTTAACTATGTATGGTGGTGCCATGATAACTTTGGAAAATGAGGTTGATGTGAAAATCAAGGCGCTTTGCGAAGCGATAGCAGCTGATCCTGTTGTGATTTCAGCAGGCTCAAAGATTGATGATTTCTCAGCTGATACAGCCGCTCAAGATCTTTATAAGAGTGTTCAAGAAAAAGGTTCAGAATTGCAATACCGCCAGCAAGTGGGTCTTGAGGTTTCTGAGACTGAGCTGGGTGAGTTTGATGCGGCTAGAGAGACGTTGATGCAGAATGATAAAGTGAAGGCATTCATGGAAAGTCAGCAGATTTTATCTGAGCTTCATAAAAAATTAACACAGTACATTTCCCTCACGATTGAAACGGGCGAAGTGCCAACTGAAGAAGATGTGATGGATTCAATGAATTCAGGTTGTTGTGGTGGCTCAGGTGGCGAGTCTGGCGGCTGCGGTTGCTAATACTGACCTGTATCTTCAAGACCAAACTTAAGGGTTTGGTTTTTTTCTAATCTAATTTGCGACTAAAAAACTTGCCTGAAATAAGGCATACAGATTACTCCTATATAACAGAATGATGAATGAGAAGCGTATTGTAATTACCGGAATCGGTTGCGTAAGCCCTTTAGGGAATGATTTACAATCCACTTGGGAAGGCCTTAAAGCTGGAAAAAGTGGTATTGATATAATCACTGGAATCGATCCAGAGCCTTACGGAACAAAAATTGCAGGTGAAGCAAAAGGTTTCGATGCATCGAGCTACTTTAAAGAGCCTAAAGAGGCGAAAAGAGCTGACCGTTATATTCAATTTGCAGTGGCAGCAGCTAAGATGGCGGTTGCAGACTCCGGTGTTGATGAACTCGAAGGTTTAGACAAAACCAGAGTAGGGGTCATGGTTGGCTCCGGCATTGGTGGACTTGGCTTCCTTGAGGGAGAGCATGAAAAGTATATTAAAAAAGGGGCACGCCGTGTGTCTCCTTTCACCATCCCAATGATGATCACGAACATGGCTTCGGGTATGATCTCAATGGAGTATGGCTACGGAGGTCCTAATATGGCTATCGTGACTGCTTGTGCGACTTCGAATCACTGTATTGGTGAAGCGTGGCGCATGATGAAGTTCGGTGATGCTGATGTGATGATCGCAGGTGGTGCTGAGGCGGCAATTCGTCCAATGGGGATGGCTGGCTTTGGTAACATGAGAGCGCTTTCGACTCGTAATGATGACCCACAGGGAGCTTCTAGACCGTTCGATACAGGTCGTGATGGTTTTGTTATGGGTGAGGGTGCAGGTACCGTTGTTTTAGAGACGTACGAGCACGCTAAAGCACGTGGTGCAAAAATTTATGCAGAGTTGGTTGGTTATGGTATTTCTGCTGATGCTT
>CALLBE010000068.1 GCA_938001985.1 uncultured Verrucomicrobiales bacterium
AGTGGCTGCCCTGTTAAATGCAACACGTAATTAGTCACATCAACCACATTATTAATAGGCTCCACACCAATAGAGGTGAGTTTCTCCACCAACCAGCTCGGCGAAGCTTCAACCTTAAGGCCACTAATTTTTAAAGCCGTGTAATACGGAGCAGAATCACCAGCGTTTAGCGTGATTGCAGACGACGGCTTACCTTCTAATAAAGATGTTTCTGCTAACTTATAAGGCAACCCTGTGAGCGTATGAAGCTCTCTCGCCATCCCTTCATGACTCAAGCAGTCTGGGCGGTTTGGTGTGACTTCGACCTCAAAGATAACGTCCGGCTTATAATAGCGACTCAAGCGAGTTCCCACTTCAAATTCCTGAGAAAGAATCATCAGACCATCTTGATCATCAACCAAGCCGATCTCACTTGCTCCACAGAGCATTCCTAAAGACTCAACCCCTCTGAGCTTGCCTTCTTTGATTTTAAACTCACCTGGCAACACAGCACCCGGAAGCGCGCAAGGCACCTTGTCTCCGATTTTATAGTTTTGAGCACCACAAACAATTTGCCTCAACGAACCTTCGCCCGCATCGACTTTACAAACTTTCAAGCGATCTGCTTCCGGGTGCTTTTCAGCCTCAACAATTTGAGCCACCACTAAAAATTCAGAATCCAAGCCTCTCTGCTCGATGCCTTCAACTTCAATACCAGCAAAGGTCAATAGATCATCAATCTCTTGGATCGACTTATCCGAAAGGTCGATGATTTCATTCAGCCATTTTAGAGAAACGTTCATTACTCCATCCTTTACAAAACATCGAGGTGAATATTGCCACACATTTTTTAGGATTTTGATATTTTAAAGCCATTTAGGCTAAAAATACCCCTTCAAACACGATTTTCACCGTCTCTCAAAAGAACAGAACGGCTAACTAGCGTTGAACCATCAGAACGATTTCACCCTTAGGTGTGCGTTCTGCGAAATGGAGGTGAACCTCTTCTCCCGTACCTCGAATGAGCTCTTCATAGGTTTTTGTGAGTTCACGGGCGATCACCACCTGAGCTTCTGGACAGTTTTCCTTAATGATATCCAACGTGGATTTAAGACGGTGAGGCGATTCTAAAAAGATAGAAGGGTAATCCAACTCAGCTGCCGCAGCGAGCTGCTTGAGGCGCTTTCCTTTTTTAACGGATAAAAAACCACCGTAAAAAAAGGCATGCGTTGTCAAACCTGAGGCAACAACAGCCGTGATCACAGACGACGCACCCGGAAGTACCGTGTAACTCAGCCCTTCTTCAATCAGCGCTTGAGTGAGCCTAAAGCCGGGATCGGAAATGCCTGGCATGCCCGCATCTGAAATCACAGCCATGGTCTCGCCTCCTTTCAATCGAGTGATAAGCTCATCGACACGACGGCGTTCATTGTGCTCATGATATGAAATCAAGGGTTTATTTATTTCATAGTGGTTTAACAACCTCAGCGAATGTCTCGTGTCTTCACAGGCGATAAAGTCGACAGAATTTAAAACTTCTAAGGAACGAAGCGAAATATCTTTTAAGTTACCAATAGGTGTTGGAACAAAGGACACCGCTGGCAAATCGGCGATAACTTCTTCTGAAATATTTAACTTCATCGTTTTATAAGGTGGAAATTTGAGCGCTCAGGACTCTAAAAACCTTGAGCAATTTTTGACGCAATTGATTGCGCCGCCTCTTGAATCGCTTGAGGATAAGATAGGCGAGAGGCTTGAACGAAGTTGACGTTTCTTAAAGTCGTAAAATCTGAACCCTCTCTAGCCAGCGCGGAGAAAAAGGTAGCGGAGCCTGTTTCCTTGCCACCCAAAACTTGCTTCCCTTGACGAAGTAAAACCCAGGACGTTTGGGCTCTGGTCTCAAACTCAGAAGCAGCCAACACTTGGCGATCTGAAGACCTCAAAGCGCGGTAATCAACCTCATCCAAACTCACCTTTAACTCATAATCACCACCTTGGCTCGTTTTTACACCGTGATGTGCCAACGCATTTTGAACACTTCTAATGATCAAAGGCTCGAGCGTCTTATTTAAGGTTAAGTTCCGATCAAGAACCACCTTCACCCCGCCGGTATTATTAATACCCAGCTTATGTGCATTATTGACAGGCCCTAACTGGTACCCGCAAGAACTCAGAAAGCATAACAAGCTAAGGACGGCGACACTCGATCTGATCATCATACAATAAAGGAAAAAACCTAGCCCTTGATTTTTTCAAGTTTAGCTAAGTATTTTTTAGCCTCAGCTTTTGCTTTTGAAGAAGCGGCAGGAGAGGACAAAATTCGTTGAAAATAGACCTTAGAGGACTGATATTCTTTTTTACGGAAGTAAAACTTGGCGATATCAAAGGAGGTCGACAACTCTTGCTTCTCCAGCTTTTTAATCGCGTCCTTCGCCGCTGGTACATTGGAGTCATTCGGGTAGAGGGTTACCAAATCCTTAAAGGCTTGCTTCGCTCGATTGATATTAGCTGAGTCTTTATTCCTTCCCTCTTCAGCATCACGAATCAATAGCTTACCAATCTCGTATTGCGCACGTGGAGCTTGGGCTGATCTTGGGTATTCCAACACCAGTTTTTCATAAGCACGAACCGCATCTGTAGGGTCTTTTTGCTTCGCATAGATACTCGCAATCTTTTCTTGAGCCTTCACGGCAACCAAGCTGTTCGGAGCATTCTCGATGATTTGATTTAATAAAATCACTGTTTGGCTCTCTGAAATTGTGGCTGAAAGGAAAAGGAAATGCTCTTTCAAGCGCTGGTCGTAAGCACCTGTAGCAATGGCTACCTGACGGTCAATCGCTTTTGCATAAAAGCCCGATAGACGGTAACGAGTGGCGATTTTTTGATATTCATCAAAGGCTAAAAGAATTTTACGCGCGTCCTCTAAACAACGCCCTCTCAAGTAAATGGCTTCAGCGGCATGCTTACCAAAAGGATACTTACGGTAGTACTTGCGGAATTTACCAGCCGCCTTGCTAAACTTTTTCTGATCAAATTTAGCCTTCGCTTCTTTGAACAAATCCTCCGAGGCCTTAACGTCCACCACGGCAGAGAGCTCTCCATCCTTCAAGGCAACAGGAAGCTCCTTATTGGAGGCACACGATGAAAGGAGAGTCAGCAATGTTAAGCTGATAACACTCCCTAGAAATATTGTCTTTTTCATATTTATAACTGTTTCGAACGATTGGTTGCCGCCGTGACCGCACTTATCAAAGCGGATCTGACGCCTTCTTTTTCTAAAATACTCACGCCATTAATCGTGGTTCCGCCAGGAGAGGTCACTTGATCTTTCAGTTGGCCAGGGTGCAGCTGCGTGGCTTGCTGCATTTTTGCGGCTCCCAATACGGTTTGGGTCGCTAACTTCGTGGCCAAATCTCGAGGCAGTCCGTTCAAAACGCCACCGTCTGACAAGGCTTCTATAATGGTGAAAATATAAGCAGGACCACTGCCCGAAAGCCCAGTAACCGCATCCATTTGATTTTCCATCACCTCAACAGCAAGTCCTACCGAGTTTAAAAAATCATCAATAAAACTTCTGTCCTCTGCAGAAGCGTTTTTTGAAAAACTATAAGCCGAAGCACCCTCTCCCACTAGGCTAGGCGTATTAGGCATCACACGACAGTAACGATGCCCACTGCCCGCTTGGCTCAATCGCTCCAAGGAGACACCAGCCGCAATCGAAACAATAAGCTTAGGCGACTTGCCGAAGGTTGAGAGCCTATCCAGAACCGGCTCCATTTGTTGTGGCTTCATCCCCAGCAGCAACACATCAGATTCCGTATAAATACTCTCTAAAGCATCAATAACACTTCCTCCCGTTCGCGTCGCCAAGTCCTGAGCGCTTTGCGTCGTCTTGCTGTGCAAAAAAAGGGATTGGGGTTGAATCGCCTGGCGCTCAACAGCTCCAGACACCAGAGCCGTGCTCATTTTACCACAACCAATAACACCTAATTTCATCTCACAAACACCTTGAGATAAAGGATAAACAAACAAAAGGGAAAACTCATCTTTTCTCTAAAAATATTTTCTTTAAGGTGTCTTCATATGCCATCCCTTTTGGAAAAGCTCAGTTTCAAACTTCCCGTCAAATTGCCCACCAAGCTTTTTGTCGCTTCGGTTTCTGGCATCTTACTGGCGTTGGCTTACCCGCCTTTTAATCAGTCTTTTTTAATTCACTTCACCCTAATCCCTCTACTTTGGGTCTTGAGCCTGAGTAGCGACCCTTCTTCAAATAAAAAAACACTAAAGCGAAACTTCACTCTCGGCTACTTTTTCGGACTGGGCTTTTTCTTACTCAATTTCAAATGGCTGATCACCGTTGCTTGGGTAGGCTGGTTTGCTCTCAGTCTCTACCTCGCTCTTTTTCCCGCTTTATTTGCCTTATTAAGTGGCGTTTTCATTCGATTGATTGAGGTTGAAAAAAATGCGAGCCAACGTTTTTTAAAAAACACACTCGCAACACTCCTCATTTCTGCGTCATGGGTGGGGACCGAATGGCTTCGAAGCTGGTTATTAACAGGCATGGGCTGGAACGGTCTTGCGGTCCCATTAATTGAAACCCCTTTACTCGCTCAATTGGCTGAGGCAGTCGGCGTTTACGGACTCTCTTTCCTTCCCGTATTTATCAACGTCAGCTTATTCATCACATTAAGAGCCTTGCTCCATGAAGGCCGAACCGGAAAGTTGAAAGCACACCCTGAATTTTGCCTCGCGATGGCTGTTTTGGCCGCTGTCTTTTTCTTTGGCATGTATCGGGCAAACGATCTCAAGCAACAGCCTGTTGTTGAATTGAAGACAACTTGCATCCAAGGAAACTTCAGCCTAGCGGAATACCGGAACCCACACAACCGCTTCCTAATTCTTGAGCGCTACGAAGCCATACTGGCCGATAGCTTTAGTAACTATAACGCCGCTTATGAAACCGCACTCAGTTCCATGCTCGCCAGCGATCAAGCCAGCCAAATCATCCACCCCTACCAGCCCGATATTATCATCTTCCCTGAAGACTCCATGTCTTTTGATTATTATAAATATGAAAACGGCCAACAGGCTCTGGACAGATACGGGGAACAATGGCTATCCACCATCGCTCAAACCTACCAAACCAACCTGATGGTTGGCATCACCGGAAAAGCGATTGAGCAAAGCGAACGTGGATTAATTGCCAACCCTCAAAAAGGCCTCTGGAACTCCCTCCTTCTTTATGGGAAAAACTCCAACCTTCTGGAAACCCGATCCAAAAAACACCTCGTGCCTTTTGGCGAGTACATACCTTTCCGACAACACCTGCCTTTCCTTGAATGGATTTTTAAACAATCCGCCGGCTTTGCCATGAGCGGGGACGTTCTCTCAGGAACAGAAAAAAGCCCCTTTTATTTAGAGATCGACGACAAATCAATGATTCAGCTGACGCCTGCAATTTGCTTCGAAGACACCGTCCCCACACTCTTGAACCATTATGAAATTAAGCACCCGAATTTCTTAATCAATGCGACCAACGATGGTTGGTTTTTAAAATCAGAAGCCCTAGAGCAGCACTACCAAAACTCGAAGTTCCGATCCATCGAGCAACGAGCTCCCTTGATTCGATCCGGCAACACGGGGAGATCAGGCATCATCAATATATTCGGCAGAGAAGAAGACTGGGAAAACTCCTCCTCCTTCACCTACCTCGACTCAACCGACAATATTACACCTCACGAAATCGGCTCTTA
>CALLBE010000069.1 GCA_938001985.1 uncultured Verrucomicrobiales bacterium
GTCATCGCAAGCGAAGGCTATGATGGCTCTCGGTATTTGATGGGGTGGACGGGTGGATTCGTCTTATTAACGGTCTTAATGGTGCCTTTCTTAAGGAAGTTTGGCAAAGCAACCATACCTGATTTCATCGGCGATCGATACTACTCTAAAGAAGCCAGATTGGTCGCGGTTGTTTGTGCGATTTTCATCTGCTTGACTTACATCATGGGTCAAATGAGAGGCGTTGGTATTGTTTTCGCCCAACTCTTCGGAATCGAGATCTGGCTTGGCGTCCTCATTGGTGGCATCATTGTCTTCTTCTATGCCGGGCTGGGGGGAATGAAAGGCATCACCTACACCCAAGTGGCACAATACTGCGTCATGGCATTGGCTTACACCATTCCGGCCATTTTCATTGCCATCTCTTTAACCAATAACGTCATTCCACAGTTGGGCTTTATTGGCAATTACACTCAAAATGGTGAAGCGCTTCCCTTACTCGATAAGCTCAACAACATCAACACAGAGCTAGGATTCTCAAAATACACCGACGGCTCCTTATCAAAGACTGACATGTTCTGCATCACAGCCGCATTAATGGCTGGAACCGCAGGCCTCCCTCACGTCATTGTTCGCTTCTTTACAGTCAAAGATGTGCAATCGGTGAGAAAGTCAGCGTATTGGACATTGATCTTTATCGCAGTCATCTATTTAACCGCCCCCACCATCGCTTCGTTCGCTCGCGTAAACTTAGTCCAAAGCTTAAACCAAACTGAATACAGCGAGGCGCCTTATTGGATGAAAGAGTTTGAAAAAACGGGCCAGATTACCTTTACCGACAAAAACCAAGACGGGAAAATTCAATACTGGGGACCTGAGAAAGCGAACGAAACCAGCCATCAAAATGAATTAATCTTTGGTAAAGACATGATGGTCATGGCAAGCCCACACATGGGTGGTGTTCCTAAATGGGGAATCGCACTCTTAATGGCCGGCTGTATCGCTGCCGCCTTATCAACCGCAGCAGGTCTACTGCTCGTGCTCTCAACTTCGATCTCTCATGATTTGATGAAAAAAGTCTTACGTCCAGAAATGAGTGATAAAGAGGAAATGAAATGGGCTAGAATAGCGTCTGCCGTCTCACTGGCTGTTGCGATGTATTTTGGAATCAACCCTCCTTCTGAGTTTGTTGCCAAGACCGTTGCCTTTGCCTTTGGCTTAGCCGCCTCATCCTTCTTCCCAACCTTATTAATGGGAATCTTCTCCAAGCGCATCAACCGCGCTGGAGGAATCGCTGGAATGCTCAGTGGCATCATCTTTACCATTGGCTATATCATTTACTTCCAATTCATGGGAGGAAGTAAAGAAAACTACCTATTTGGCATTTCTCCAGAAGGCATTGGCTTTGTCGGGATGATTATTAACTTTATTGTCACTATAGTCACTTCCAGCTTAACCCCTGCCCCTCCTCAAGACATTCAAGACATGGTTGAGGAAATCCGTAACCCCCATGGAGCTGGCACCGCCAGTGAACACTAAAATTTAATATGAGTACTTCTACTGAACAACAATCGACCGAAGCCGCTGCTTTCTTGCCCAGCCCCGAATTCGCGGCAACCGCAAGAATTTCCTCAATGGAACAATATGAAGAAATGTATCGAGAATCCATCGACTCTCCCGATACTTTCTGGGCGAAAGAAGCTAATGACCTCTCTTGGCAAGAGCCATGGAGTAGCGTTCTCGAATGGAACGCTCCTGATGCCAAATGGTTCTCAGGCGCTAAGGTCAACATGGCAGAAAACTGCCTCGATAGACACCTAACCTCTTCTAGAAAAAACAAAGCAGCCATCCTCTGGGAAGGTGAATTTGGCGAAAAAAGAACCTTCACCTACCAACAACTACACCGTGAAGTTTGTCGCTTTTCAAACGCCTTATTAAATGAAGGCGTTCAAGCAGGAGATCGCGTGCTTCTTTACATGCCGATGATCCCTGAAGCCGTTATCGCCATGCTCGCTTGCGCAAGGATTGGAGCGGTTCACTCTGTAGTTTTTGGAGGGTTTTCTGTGGAATCAATTGTCGACCGCCTCAGCGATTGCCAAGCGACCTATGTCGTCACTTCAGATGGCAGCTACCGCCGTGGAAAAGCCATCCCTTTAAAAGCTAACGTTGATGAAGCTCTAAAGAGCTACTCAGGGGTTAAAAAGTGCTTTGTTGTACAACGCACAAACACAGACATCGAAATGATTGATGGTCGTGATGTCTGGTGGCATGACGTCACTGAAGCCGCGTCTGTTCACCACACAGCTCCGGGCTTTGATAGTGAGCATCCTCTTTTCATCCTCTACACTTCAGGTTCAACAGGTAAGCCTAAAGGTGTCTTGCACACGACAGGTGGCTACATGGTTGGCACTTATTCAACTTGTAAGTACATCTTCGACATGAACGACGAGGACGTGTACTGGTGTACCGCTGATGTCGGTTGGATCACAGGGCACTCTTATATCTGTTACGGTCCTTTACTAAATGGCGTGACGCAAGTGATGTATGAAGGTGCGCCAAACTATCCAGACTTCAGTCGCTTCTGGAAAATGGTTGAGGATTACTCAGTGTCTATTTTCTACACCGCACCAACAGCCATTCGGGCTTTCATCAAGGCGGGTGATGACCTTCCCAATGCATACGACCTCAGCTCACTACGCCTACTAGGAACCGTAGGGGAACCCATCAACCCTGAAGCTTGGCTTTGGTATCACAAGGTGATTGGCGGAGGCAAATGTCCTATCGTTGACACATGGTGGCAAACCGAAACTGGAGCCATCATGATCTCACCCCTCCCAGGAGCCACCCCAACCAAACCAGGGACGGCAACTCGCCCCTTCTTCGGTGTTGATGCGGTGATTCTTGATGAAAACGGCAACGAATGCCCACTCAACACTAGCGGTAAGCTTGTCGTGAGAAAACCATGGCCAAGCATGCTGCGAGGGATCTATGGTGATCCTCAGCGTTTCAAAGATACTTATTGGAGTGAATACGAAGGTTATTACTCTGTGGGTGATGGCGCTCAAAAAGACGACGACAAGAACACTTGGATTATTGGGCGGTTGGATGACGTGCTTAACGTCTCAGGACACCGCTTAGGAACAGCTGAGATCGAAAGTGCTCTCGTTGCTCACAGTGCGGTTGCTGAAGCGGCTATCGTTGGAAGACCTCATGAAATCAAAGGTCAAGCTGTGGTAGGTTTTGTGATCTTAAAAGGAGATCAAGAAGCAGGCGATGAACTTGTCCAAGAGCTCCGCAAACACGTAGCCAACCTTATTGGCGCACTGGCTAGACCTGACGACCTCTACATTGTCGCCGCTTTACCAAAAACTCGTTCTGGTAAAATCATGCGACGCCTCCTTAAGGAGCTGGTTGCAACTGGCAAGGTGACAGGTAACACAACCACACTTGAAGACCCTAAAGTGATTGACGACTTAGTCGCCAAACTTCAAGGCTAATTCATTTAGAATTTAGCGGTGGCGGAATTGAAACAACGGATTAAAGTCCAGTAAATCAATCTGCCATCGCATGAAATTCTCCTCAATAGGCGCTCCATAAGCAACAGCTTCATAAGCGCTTTTTGACCCCAGAGTGGTAGGATCTAGTTTAAGCTTTTCAGCAACTGAATTACGACTCTTCAAAATTTCATCCAAGACAGCATCCGCACCTTGCGGCTTTCTGACTCGAATCTTCTTAACCAACTCTGGATGAAGTTTAGCATCTAAAGATCGAGCTTCTTTAATCGCCTTAAAAAAACTATCGCGCTTATTTTTAGAGAAATTGCGAGGCAATATAATCTCTTCACCTTCGACCAGCTTGTTCACCCAGTTTACAATCTGCTTATTATTTGCAATTTTAAAAGAAGGTCGATTTCGCTGGCAAGCCATGGTGTCTCTCCACTCCCAAAGGAACTTTAAGTAATTCAGGCCTTTCCTGTTGAACTTACCTGAACCAGGTATTCTCCAGCTATCCTTATTCTCGATAGAACGATCTGCAATTTTCTCCTGTTGCCATACGCAAGATTCTAAAAACCACTCGTAGCGATCCAGCTCCTGTAACTTAGCGACTAAAAAAGAACTGAGTTGAGAAAGGTATAAAACATCCGAAATAGCATAATCAATCATTGGTTGAGGTAAGGGCCTCAAACTCCAATCATCCTTTTGATTATCCTTACTCACCTCGATGCCTAGGCAATCGTTTAATAAATTAGCCAACCCAAACTTCTCAAACCCCACCAATCGAGCCGCTATTTGGGTGTCTTTGGTGTGCATCGGCATCCAATCCATGTTCTTTCTAAACAAAGTCATGTCATAGTCAGAACCATGCATCCAGAGATCTCTCTGATCAACAAAAGCCTTCAAAGCCGAAATATCAGGCACCGCTAAAGGATCGATAATTGCCGTCAGCTCTTTATCTGCGTATTGAATGAGACAAAGCGTTTCTCCATAATTATGAAGACTGTCCGCCTCTAGGTCCAAGCCGATTTCTTCAATCCCAGCTTTGCCCCGATTTACCAAAAACTCATCGAATGCCTCTTGAGTATCTATATAAAGACTCATTAGCGTAACCCTCTCAATAATAACTCAGCGTTATTCGAGGTTTTTGATATATTTTTAAGTAAAATCTCAAGCGCTTCCCCCGCAGGAGATTGAGACAGCTGCCTTCTAATCTGAAGAACATGGTTCAACTCTTGAGGATGGTAAAGTCGGTCGTCGTTACGCGTTCCACTCTGAGGGATATGAATGGCTGGGAAAATACGCATCTCAGCCAACTCCTTACTCAAACGAACCTCCAAGTTACCTGTTCCTTTAAACTCCTCAAAAATAGCATCATCCATACGACTTTCGGTCTCAATGAGTGCCGTGGCCAAGATCGTAAGACTCCCACCCTCTTCAATATTACGAGCAGATCCAAAGAACTTACGCGTAGTTTGTAGAGCAATCGGATTCAATCCTCCAGAGCCAACTGGCCCTCCTTTTTGAGAGTTATTATGCCCTCTAGCCAAACGAGTCAATGAATCCAAAAGTAAGACTACATCCTTACCTTGCTCGGCCAATCGCTTGGCTCTCTCTAGAACAATATCAGAAACCTCAGCATGTCGTTTTGCAGATTCGTCAAAAGTCGAAGCATAGACTTGAGCGTTTACCGTCTCTTCAAAGTCAGTAACCTCCTCCGGACGCTCATCAATCAAAAGAATAATCAGCTCTGTATTTGGGTGGTTCGTGGAAATTGCTTTCGCAACCTGCTTAAGTAAAACGGTTTTACCCGCTCTAGGAGGAGCCACAATCAAACCTCTTGAGCCCTTACCGAGTGGCGCTACCAAATCAATCACACGCACGCCCTTTTCACCCTCATCATTTAAATCAAGGATAAAGCGTTCCTCAGGAAATATTGGAGTCAGGTTTTCAATAAATTTACCCGCACTGAAACCCTCAGGCTTCTCGCCTTCAATCTCTAGGATTTCCGTAACCGTAATGTACTTATCTCTATCTCTTGCCGCTCTCAGCTTGACCTTAACCTCATGACCAAAACGCAAGTCATGTTCTTGCATCAACCCCGCAGGAATATAAAAATCATCAACGCCTTCTAAAAAGCTTCTTTTGGTGTTTCTAATAACCCCATAAGCATCACGACCGTTTTGAACAATCACACCTGAGCCGACAAGCTCAGCACCAGCCTTCGCATAGAAGTTACTAATTGCGGCCACGAGGTAGCTTCGTCCAAAGATGTTTCTACGAATAGGAAGCGAGGAAGCTAGGGCCTCTAATTCAAATAAAGGTAACTCCCTAAGCTCATTTACATTTACTTGCTCAGGTATATCCACAACGACTTCCTCTTCTTTTTCCTCAACAGCCTTCTTCATGCTGGTTTCTGAAGGCGTTTCCAGAGAACCCAAAAGCATCTCTACTTGAGCTTGTAATACGGATTCTTCACCTGAGTTTAAGATCACATGGTCAAACTCCTTATCCTGAACTTCATCCTCTTGCAAAGCGTCTAACGCAGAAAAATTCTCAGGCGTTTGCTTCGTTTTTTCAACAAAACGATCGGCGCGAGTTTGTCTATCAGCCGTAACTAGTAATGTCTTATCTGAAGCTAATTTTTCCCAGTCTAAATCAATCAAAGGAAACTCCGCTGTAAAAAGGCTCTTTCCAGCCTTTTCGGCATTCGCCTTTCTCTTCTCATACTCAGATAAAACGAGGGGGTGAATCAACGCAATTAAAGAAGCCCTCAATGACTCTGAAGTTAGAAATTCACTACGCAACAGGGCAACATCTAACTCACCTTCAGCATTAACAGCGGAAGGCAAAAGTTCAGCGATTTTTTGAATATGAGCGGGCGTCCTGTACAACTCATGAACATAGTCATCAGCAACAAACAATTCACAGCTATTAGCTTGTTGTTTAAGTAGTTGAGAAACGGTGGTCTTACCAGCTGCGATCCTCCCCGTAATTACTATAGTAATCATAAAAATAAAAAGATGGGATTAATCCTGTGACTAATCCCATCATAAAGAAATCTAGAGTAAAGCGTTTTTAATTATTCAGCTTCTTCTGGAGCAGCTGAGTCCAGCAATGGTCGACCTCTCGCGTCAATTAAATTAGCAGTGACTAAAACCATTAAATTTTTCTTCACACTTTGTTTTGATTTGCTTTGGAAAAGACGGCCCAGCAAAGGTATGTCTCCCAACAGCGGAACACTATCATGAACCTCTTGAACTTCTTCAGTAATCAACCCACCGAGAGCCACTGTATTCCC
>CALLBE010000070.1 GCA_938001985.1 uncultured Verrucomicrobiales bacterium
ACAACGGATCCGAACGAAGTCGCGGCTTTATTGCCTTTTGGTCGTCATAAAGGTTATGGCTTGTCGTTGGTTAATGAATTAACGGCGGCTTACATTGGCGGTTCATTGCCAACTATCCGAGGCACAGAAAACACCATTGAAGGCGAAAAAACTACATCGTCATTCTTTTTCCAAGTGATTCACCCAGACGCGATGGCTGGAAGCTTTGCAAAAGCTGGGACGCAAAAGTCAAACGTGAAGCGTGTGGTGGAAGATATCTTAGGACACGGAAACGAGAACTGTATTCTTCCTGGTGAGCTGGAAGCTAGAGGCGCTGAGCGTTCAGAAAAAGCGGGCGGTTTAATCTTCTCTTCAGCGGAATTGGATGAGTTTGATGAAATGGCTGAGAAGCTGGGTCATGCCAAGCTCACGAGAAAAGATCTGCCAGAAGGCCTTTAGTTTATCGAGTTATGTCGAATTACTTAAATACGAATTATTTTTTACCCACAGATACGGCGCAGCGCCTGTATCACGAGGTGGCTGCTGATCAGCCCATTATTGATTTTCATACGCATTTATCGGTTCAAGATTTATTAACGAATCGAGGTTATGAAAACATCACTCAGATGTGGTTGGCTCATGATCACTACAAGTGGAGAGCGATGCGTGCAGCAGGTCTTACGGAAGATTATGTGACTGGAGATCGTTCAGATTATGAAAAGTTTGAGGCCTTTTGCTCCGTTCTTCCTGATTTGGTGAATGGTCCGGTTCATCAATGGGCACACATTGAGTTGAGACGTATTTTTGGCATCAATGAGATATTAAGTGCGGATACCGCGAAGCAGGTTTGGGATGAAACTTGTAAGCAGTTCGCAGAGCGTAAGGATTTAGGTGTTTTAGATATTTTAAAATCATTCCGCTATGAAGTCGTTTGTACGACGGATGATCCAGCGGATCCTCTGACTGTTCATAACGAGTTTGCCGCGTTAAACTCAGGGCTTGCGGTTTACCCGACCTTTAGACCGGATTGGGTGTTAGCGGTTGATCAGCCTGAGCTGTTCTTTGATTGGTGTGCGAAATTAGCCAAAGAGGTTGGGTTTGAAATCGACTCTTTAGACAGTCTTCTTCGTGCCATGAGTCAGCGTCATGATGATTTCCACGCCGTGGGCTGTCGCTTGTCTGATCATGGAATGACGAAGTGTTCCGAGACTTTTGCCACGGATGAGGAAGCGCTGGTTATTTATAATAAAGTGAAAGCCAATGAAGCGGTTTCCAGAGCCGAGCATGACGCTTGGATTGGTTGGTGGTTAGTCAAAATTGCTGGCTGGAACACCGAGAAGTCTTGGACGATGCAGTTGCATTTAGGGCCGTTGAGAAATAACAGTGACGAAATGTTTGAGGTCGCTGGGCGTGATGCTGGTTTTGACATCATGGATGATGCCGCTCAAACACTGCCAGCGGTAACTTTCTTTAATTATTTAGAGTCGCTTAAGATTTTGCCAAACGTGATTGGTTATAATTTGAACCCTAAAGAAAGTGTGGGTCTTTGTAATGCGCTCCAAAGTTTCAACAAAGGTCCCGTGCGTGGTAAGATGCAATATGGACCTGCGTGGTGGCACGTGGATCACAAGAGTGGGATCTTAGAGCAGTTATTGATTTTAGTGAATCACAGTGCTTTGGGTTGTTCGGTTGGGATGTTGACCGATTCGAGATCATTCACATCAGCGGTTCGTCATGAGTACTATCGTCGATTACTCTGCCAATTTGTCGGAGAGGCGATGGAGTCGGGTGAAATGCCAGATGACATGGAGTCTGCGAAGGCTTTGATTAAACGTATTTGTTATGGGAATGCTCGTGAGTATTTCGCCTTCCCTTGTTATAAAAAATAAAAAAATATTATGAAACCAGAAGAACTATTTTCTTTGAAAGGGCAAACCTGTGTTGTCATCGGTGGAACGGGAGAACTCTGCGGCGCGATTGCTATCGGTTATGCCGAAGCGGGCGCTGAAGTTGTGCTTGTTGGAAGAAGCGAGGAGAAAGCAGCTGAGAAATTGGCAGTGATTGAAGCGGCTGGAGGCTCTGGCTATTTCTTGCCAGCGGATGTTTCCAGTGCCGGTTCTCTTCAAGACTTACTGAACCAAGTGGTTGATAGAAGTGGGAAAGTTGATATCTTAGTTAATGGCGCTGGTGTGAACTCAGCGACCCCGTTTTTAGAGATTCCAGAGGATGAGTGGTCTCGCATTATTGACGTTAATCTTACGGCTGTGTTCCGCGCTTGTCAGGTCTTTGGTGAGTATATGAAAAACGCAACACACCCTTGTTCTATTGTGAATATTGGCTCGATGTCAGGTTTGACACCTCTCTCACGAGTGTTCACTTATTCAGCGACGAAGGCGGCTGTTCATAATCTCTCTAAGAACTTAGCGAGAGAGTGGGGCGAAAATGGCGTGCGTGTAAATACACTGGTGCCTGGGTTCTTCCCAGCAGAGCAGAATCGAGCGGTTTTAGATGAGTCTAGAATTGCAAGTATCATGAACCACACTCCGATGAACCGTTTTGGTAATTCTGATGAGTTATTGGGAGCGGCTTTACTTTTGGCAGCGCCAAAGGCTGGAGCATTCATCACCGGTATTGAGATGGTGGTTGATGGTGGTTTTAACAGCATGAGTCTTTAATTGAGTAAGGTTTTTATCGGATGAAATTTGGAATAATTGGCTCGGGGATGATTGCGCGCTTCCATGCGGAAGCGATCAATGCGATGTCGAATGGCACCTTAGTCGGTGTGGCTGGTCGCTCTTACGAAAAATCAAAAGCATTAGCGGATGAGTTTGGTTGTCAGGTTTATGAATCAATGGACGCTCTGCTCAGCGATCCTGAGATTGAAATTGTCACAGTAGCAACGGTTTCAGGGGCTCATTTGGATCCTTGTATTGCCGCAGCTAAGGCAAAAAAGCATGTGATTTGTGAGAAGCCTCTCGAGGTGACTACGGATAGGATTGACCAAATCCAAGCCGCGTGTGCTGAGAATGGTGTTACGTTGGCGGGGATTTTTAACCGTCGTTTTTATCCAGCGATTCAAACCTTTAAGAAAGCTGTTGAAGCCAACCGATTTGGTAAAATAACCATGGTGGAGGCTTCCATTAAATGGTGGAGAGATCAGGCTTACTATGAGTCCGGTGCGTGGAGAGGTACTTGGGAGTTGGATGGCGGTGGTGCGTTGATGAATCAGTCGATTCATACGATTGACCAGTTGCTTTACCTCTGTGGCGATGTGAAATCTGTCTCGGCTAATATTGCCTGCCTTGCGCATGAGGGGATTGAAGTTGAGGACACAGCGGTGGCGATTGTCGAGTTCGTTAATGGTGCGCGTGGCGTGATTCATGGCTCAACCGCGTGTTGGTCTTCAACGGGCCATCCGGCTGAAGTGCATGTTTGTGGTGACCAAGGTTCTGTCTTTATGGCTGATACGGCTTTCCGTGTCTGGGATTTTAAAGAATCAAAGCCTGAGGATGAGCAAATTAAAGCAGAGATGATGGATGGTTGTGCTGCTGGAATGGGCGCGAATGATCCGAATGCGATTGATTTCTTAGGTCATCAGAAGAACTTTGAAGATGTCGTGAATTCTATTCAAAAAGGTAAACAGCCTTCTGTGAATGGAGAGGAAGCCAGAAAAGCCGTTCAGTTGATTTGTGCGATTTATGAATCAGCTAAAAACAACGGTCAACGCATCGAGTTCTAATTTTTAACTCCGATTAACTAATAAAAAGCTCTTCCATTCGTGGGGGGGCTTTTTTTGTGGACAATCAGGGTAGGGGTTTTGGCTTGAAGATTGGAGCTTCAGTTTTTACTCTCACTTAAAGAATATGAGTGAAGATAAAAAACCTAAGGTTGGCTTTGTAGGCGTTGGAAGAATGGGTGCTAACATGGCACGTCGCTTGAATGACCTCGGTTATGAAATTGCGGTTGTTTTTGATCGTAGTGATAAAGTACAGAACCTGGTTGCTGAGGAGTTAGGCGCTAAGCAGGTTTGTAACCTTTCAGAAGTCACGGATGCCTGTGATGTTGTGCTAACCGTCGTGACTGATGACGAGGCCATGCGTTCAATTTTCACGGCAACCGAAGATAATTTATTAAGCTCCAAAGCGGTTGAGGGAACAACCTTTATCAATTGCGCTACCTTGAGCCCGGAGATTCACGAGCTTATTGAAGAGAAGGCTATTGCGGTGGGTGCGAAGTCTCTAGAGGCTTGTATGGCTTCGAGCATTACACAAGCGAGAGAGGGAACCTTGTATCTCATGATTGCTGGAGAAGAGGCTGTATTTAATGAAAATAAAGCTTTATTGGAAAACCTTTCGACCGCCTTGCGTTATGTGGGTGAGGTTGGAACGGCTGCGAAGGTTAAGGCGTTGGTCAATATGGTGATGAACATTAATACAGGAGCATTGGCTGAGGGATTGGCCTTAGGTGACGCGTTGGGTATTGATTTAAAAATGCTGTGCGAAGTCTTTTCTCAAACAGGGGCTAATTCGCGAGTTTTAGAGACGGATGCAGAAGACATGATTATTAGAGATCATGAGTGTTATTTCTCCGGGTCTCACGCCGCTAAGGACAGTGGGATTGCAAATGCGTTGGCTGAAAAAGAGGGGGTTAAAGTGCCTCTTTCACAAGCCGCTGAGAGGCAG
>CALLBE010000071.1 GCA_938001985.1 uncultured Verrucomicrobiales bacterium
GCTGCCTGGTATTCGTGAATATTCATAATATCAGTCTAAGATCCGTGAATGGATGATAAAATAAACCTTCTCTCATAAAGGTCAAGCCTCACCCCCAATAAGTCAAAAATGATGGCGTAATTCAAAAAGGTGTTCTAAAAAGCACCACCTTATAACAATCACTTCCCAATGCAAAAGCTCGAGAAGATCTCACCCAGAATGTCTTCCGTATCGATTTGACCGGCAATCGCGCCGATGGACTCAATTGCTTCTCTTAAATCAAGTGAAACGAACTCAGGTGACTCATGATTCTGAATTTGGGCTTTTGCTGCTTCCAATGCCTTTTTAGCATTGATTAAACAGCCTTGGTGACGCTGGTTAATCGCGGTCATGTCAGCTGATTTCAACTGACCACCCGTAATCACGGCATCAAAAATAGCTTGCTCAAGCGCCTCAATCCCATCGCCTGTTGCGCATGAAATAGAAATACTTCCAGCTTGAGACTTAAAGGCTGGTTGGTCTGATTTATTAGCCAGCTTTATCACTCGCTTAGCTAACGGCTCGGACTCACTTACTAAAGCGCTCTCTGTTCCATCAACAATGTGGATAAGCAAATCAGCCTTATTCAGCTCTTGCTCCGTTCGCTCAATACCTAGCTTTTCTATCTGGTCGGAGGAATCTCGAACACCTGCGGTATCAATCAAGCGAATCGGCAACCCTCTCAGATTAATCACCTCTTCAAGTGTATCTCTAGTCGTTCCCAAGACATCACTGACAATGGCCCTATCGTAACCTAACAAGCTATTCAATAAGCTCGATTTACCTGCATTGGGTTTTCCATAAATAACGGTGCGAATACCCTCTCGAATCAACCGACCCTGCTCTGCTGATTTCAACAAGGAATCGATATCCACTAAAAGCGCTTCTATCCGTTGAAGCCATCCCGACTCGGTTTCCGGTGAAATGTCTTCTTCTGGGAAATCAATATAAGCCTCCAACTGGGCTGCCAACGCAATGATCTGAGTTCTTATGTTTTCCGTAAAACCACTCAACCTGCCCTCCAGCTGATGATGCGCAGCCTGCATGGCCAAATCTGTTTGAGCCGAGATCAAATCCATGATGGCCTCCGCTTGTGTCAAATCAAGCTTGCCGTTCACAAACGCGCGCTGACTAAACTCGCCAGCATCGGCTGGTCTTGCGCCACTGGCAATAATGGCCTCCAAAACACGTTGCGTCACCAAAGCGCCCCCATGCGTTGCAATTTCAAGCACAGGCTCTCCTGTAAAACTCTTATCACCTAAAAATGGAGTCAGTAAAACCTGATCTAGAATCTCTCTCGTTTTCGTATCTTTAAGCGTCACCAAAATCGCCTTACGGTCCTCTAGTGTCGAAAGGTCCTTAGAGACCAGCGGCTGAAGAACCTCAATAGCATCCTTTCCAGACACACGGATCATTGCCACCGCTCCGGTTCCTAAAGGCGTCGCAATCGCGGCAATCGTATCGTTAATCATGGAAAGTATGGTAAGCTATTAATAGAAGTTAACCGCGCTTGGTTGCTTCAATGAGAGGCTTCACAAAGTTAGCGACAATCGAAGCCACCTCTTGATTATCTGCGTTCTCCGCAATTTGCTTCACAATCGCTGAACCAACAATCACACCATCACAATGTTCAGCCACCGCCTGAGCTTGATCAGGCGTGTTGATTCCAAACCCTATGCATACTGGCGTATCTGTGAATTTCTTAATAACGGATACTGTTTCTGCAACCGAAGCCGAAGGAGCCGCTTGAGCCCCCGTCACGCCTGTTCTCGACAGCGCGTATACAAAGCCTTCACTTGATTCCGCCAGCATTTGAATACGATCCATAGGCGAAGTTGGAGCAATGAGTCGAATATGCTTAAGCTCCTTACTCTGGATTAACTCTGCATTCTGCAAGGCTTCATCCGGCGGTAAGTCTAAAAGTAACAATCCGTCAACGCCGGCCTCTTTTGCATCTTTCACAAAAGCCTCGTAACCATAACTGTAGACAGGATTTAAATAGGTAAAAATGACAATAGGCGTCTCATGAGTTTTTCTGAAATCACGCACCAGCTGAAGTGTCTTCAAAGTCGTCATTCCAGCGTTGATCGCTCTTTCAGCCGCCATTTGGTTCACAATACCATCCGCCACAGGGTCAGAAAAAGGCAACCCAAGCTCGATAACATCAGCCCCAACATCCGCAATTCCTTTGATAACCTCAAGAGATTGCTCATAGCCAGGATCCCCAGCTGCCACGTAAGCAACAAAAGCCTTTTCTCCTTGCTCTGTCAGGGATTTGAATTTCGCGTCGAGACGATTAATCATGCCAAATTACTGCACCGCTTGGCCCCATTGGTCAAGTATGCGCTCTATTTATTTAGTTGTTTTTGATAATAAGTAGCCTGCTCCTTATCTCCTAATTTATCAAAAGCCGTTGCTGCTCCCTGCATCGCCTCTCTTCTGATGCCTTCATCGCCGGAATAAAACTCAGATGTCAACACATAGTAGCGCGCAGCTTCCTGCCACTTCTCCAACGCCGTGTTGGTTTTAGCTAAAACAAGGTAGGTTTTTGCTTTCAACGCACCGCCAGGATTTAAATACAAAGCCTCCTCACCATACTTCCTAGCTTGAGCGAATGATTTCAACCCATAATACGCATGAGCTAAATCCGAACGAGCTTCAGCTAAAGCATAGCCAAAACTCTCTTGGCTCAAATGGTTACTCAGACTCACCACCGCATTCTTATAGTCTTTGATCTGAAGCTCAGCCTTCCCCAATTGACGCCAAACCAAAGACTTCGTATTCTGTGGAGAGTTGAAATCCACCATGTGCTTTAAAAAACGGGCCGTGTGCTGGAAACCGCCTTGGTTATATTGATTAATACCAGCCCACAACAACAAGGGCTTAGGCAGTTGCTTAAACTGATCTCGATCTAATATTTGATTCAATACAGCCGTTAAAGCCTCAACATCCTCTAAATTTCGATAACATATCCCTAATTGGAGCAAGGAAGCCTCGGCATAAGTGACCTCATCTCCCTTCATCGCACTCTTGAACGGCTCAATCGCTTTCTTATATTCTTTCAGCTGAATATAAGCCAAACCTAGCTTGAACTGCGTGTTCGTAATAATGCTCTTAGGTAAATCCTTAAACCTCTCTAGTAACTGAGTTCTCGCATCGACAGCCTCTTTCCACTCTTCTTTCTCCTCATGCATCTCGGCAAGTTTTTGATAAGCAAAAGCTGCATTTTTAGAATCTGGTGAAAGCTTAATAATCTGATTCAAGTCCAGTATCGCCAATGAGTTTTTATCAAGCGCCATGTAGGCTTTGGATTTCTGAACCAATGCCGTGACTTTGTCCTCATTTGATAACCCTGGTTGCTTCAGATAACTAACGAACTGCGCAATCGCCTGCTCATAATCCTTCACCTCCAATAAAGACCATCCATATTTCAAATGGAAGCTAGCCAGATACCCCGGATTCAGCACGTCAACATCAATGGCCTTGTAATAACCGATGGCTTGAGCGTATTGCATTTTCTTATAAGCGGTTTCAGCCACAAAGAAGCGGATCGTGTGCATCTCTTTTCGACTGGAGTATTTCACAAAAAACTCTTTC
>CALLBE010000072.1 GCA_938001985.1 uncultured Verrucomicrobiales bacterium
CCTCGGCAGATGGCAAGGCAGTTGCGCATGATCACTTGCCTCCGGCGTCAGAGAAGTTAACGCAGATCGAGGGTGTTCAGTCCGAAGGTTTGGTGGCTACGGTTTTTGAAGGGCTCTCAGTTCTTCCTTTCCCTATTACGAATTCAATGATCATGACTTTCCTAGCGGGAGGGCTTCTTATTTTGTTGTGTAGAATAGCAACGAGTAAAATGTCTGTAATTCCTGGTGGAGTGCAGAACTTTGCTGAGTTTGCAATCGGCTCTTTATATGATTTCTTAGAATCAATCATGGGTAAGCATCTGACGAAGCGTACATTCTGGTTCTTGGGTAGTGTGTTCTTCTTGATTCTCTTTTCTAACTGGATGGGTTTGATTCCAGGTGTTGGTACCGTTGGTTTACAGGCTACGGATGCGGCTGGTAATGCAGTTGATTTCCCTGGATCTCATCACGATACATTTAGGCCTTTCCTTCGTGGTGCGAATGCGGACCAAACAGTTACCTTTGCGATGTCACTGACCTTCTTCGCTTTGTGGTTGTACTGGAGTTTCACCGAGATTGGTGCTAAAGGCTTCTTTTCACACATCTTTGCGCCTAAGGGTAAGTTCTCGGGTCCTATGTTAATCTTTATGGCGCTGATCTTCTTCTTGGTGGGGTGTATTGAGATTGTTTCCATCTCGCTCAGACCTTTGAGTTTAGCTCTAAGACTTTACGGTAATATATACGGTGGTGAGACGCTTCTAGAGACTTTAGGGGTGAGCGCTGGAGATAATTTCTTCGCGAGAGTGCTGGGGCCGCTTCCGTTCTACTTTATGGAGTTGATGGTGGGTGCGATTCAAGCGTTTGTCTTCACTCTCTTATCAGCAATCTTTATTAAATTGATGTGTGAGCATCACGACGATGAGCACGAGGAGGCTCATCACTAAAACAAAATTTCGCCAATTCGATCCATGGCATAAGATTGTGGAGAGTTGGTGTTTAACCTAAAAAATACAAAAAAATGGATATATTAAATCTAGTAGCAGAAGCAGCATCAGGTGGTGTTACAGGTACGATTCAGTTCGGTCTTGCAGCAATCGGCGGTGCTTTCGGTATCGGTATGATCGGTGCTAAAGCGGCTGAGTCAACAGGACGTAACCCGTCTGCAGCAGGTAGCATTCTTACCCTTTCAATTATTTTGGCTGCTCTTATCGAGGGTCTTGTAATTCTTACTTTCTTCCTTGCTAAATAAGCAACTCGGAAGATTTTAACAACAGCTTTTGAGGCTAGCTATAAAGGCCTCAACAATTTTCAATTTAAAACAAAAAATGATCTTTTCTGAAATTTTAGCTATAGCAGAGACTCCGATAGCCCAAGAGGTTGGGACTCTTGAGGGTATTCTTCATTCATTGCATGTACATGAGGACTTGCTGTTGGGTCAGACTATTACCTTTATCCTGGTTATTGCATTAATTTCTAAATTTGGCGTAGGGCCAATCGTTGCGATTCTCGAGGAGCGTAAGCAAAAGATCGAAGAGATCGAGTCGAAGTCAGAAGCGATCAAAACTCAATTAGCTGACGCTGAGTCTGAAAAGGCAGCTGTTATCGCTAAAGCAAGTGAAGATGCAACTCGTATCGTGGCAGAGGCCAAAGCGAGTGCGGAAAAAATTGCTGAGAGAAAAGCAGAAGAAGCAGAAGCAAATGCGGCTGGTATCGTAGCTCGCGCTGAGCAACAAACTCAAGCGGACAAAGAAGCAGCAACAGCAGAAATCAAAGCTCACTTCGGAAAACTATTGGCAAACGCCACAACAGCGGTTACAGGTAAAGTGTTAACAGCTGATGATCAATCTCGTATCAACGAGGAAGCCGCATCAACGGTTAACTAATTATAGGATCGATGAAAATTTCGAAAAAAGCTCAAGATACAGCAAGACGATTTGCTCAATTTTGCATCACTGGTGTAGGTGTTGTGGATGAAGCAAGCGTTAAGACTGTTATCGAAAAATTAAGAGAGTCAAAGCCAAGTGATCATCAGGCTATTTTGACTGCTTTCAAAAACTTTATTGAAATTGAGTTGAAGAAGGGGATGGCTACGGTTGAGTCTGCTATTGAGCTAACCGCTGAGGTTAAAAGCCAATTGGAGTCTTCTTTGACCGCTCGTTATGATCGATCCCTTTCCTTTATCTACACTATCACCCCAGAATTGCTTGGCGGAGTTAAGATCCGTGTTGGCGACGATCTAGTTGACAACAGTGTTCAAGCCAAAATCGAACAGCTTTCAGCAGCTTTTTAATCACACCTTAAAACAAACAAATATTTTTTAAAATGAGTACTATTCTTCAAAGCATTGAACAAGAAATTGCAAACTTATCTGCAGGTTCTGAGATGACCAATACAGGTCTAGTTCGTGAGATCGCGGACGGTGTGGCTAAAGTTACAGGCCTGAGTGGAGTTAAACTAAATGAGATGCTCGAGTTCCCTGGCGGAATCATCGGTCTTGCTCTCAACTTGGAAGAGACCGAAGTAGGGGTGGTTCTTTTAGGTGATTACACCGGCATTAGAGAAGGTGATGAAGTTAAAACAACTGGTAAGCTTCTTTCCGTTCCTGTAGGCCCTGAGTCTTTAGGTCGTGTGGTTGACGCCTTGGCTGCTCCTGAAGATGGCAAGCCAGCGTTCACGCCAGCTGCTCATTACCCAGTTGAGAAAATTGCTCCAGGCATCATCGCTCGTGAGTCAGTAGGTGAGCCTTTACAAACAGGTATCATGGCGATTGACGCAATGGTGCCAGTAGGTCGTGGTCAGCGTGAGTTGATTATTGGTGACCGTGCAACTGGTAAGACAACGATTGCTATTGATACCATTATTTCACAAGCAAACCAGAACAAGGCTGCTGCCGCTGGTAAGCTCACAGGTCACAACGAAGTTTACTGTATCTACGTTGCGATTGGTCAGAAAAACTCAAATATTGCTAACACGGTAAGAACACTTACTAAAGCAGGTGCGATGGAGTACACGACGCTGGTAACGGCTTCTGCTTCTTCACCAGCAGCGATGCAGTACTTAGCGCCATACACAGGTTGTGCGCTTGCTGAGTACCACATGGATCAAGGTAAAGATGTCTTAATCGTATTTGATGATCTTTCTAAGCACGCGGTTGCTTACCGTCAGATGTCTCTGATTCTACGTCGTCCTTCAGGTCGTGAAGCTTACCCTGGTGATGTTTTCTACCTTCACTCACGCCTTCTTGAGCGTTCAGCTCGTTTGAACCAAGACGCAGGTGGTGGTTCAATCACAGCGCTTCCAATCATTGAGACTCAAGCAGGTGATGTATCAGCTTACATCCCAACCAACGTGATCTCGATTACCGATGGTCAGATCTTCCTTGAGACAGACTTATTCAACAAAGGTATTCGCCCTGCGATCTCAGTAGGTCTTTCCGTATCTAGGGTGGGTGGTGCTGCTCAAACTAAAGCGGTTAAGAAGGTATCTGGTTCAATCAAGCTTGATTTGGCTCAGTATCGTGAATTACAAGCCTTTGCTCAGTTTGGTTCTGACCTTGATGAGACGACAAAAGCTAAGCTTGATCGTGGTGCTCGTGCCGTAGAGATTTTCAAACAAGACCAATATGCGCCTAAGTCCATGGAGATGGAAGTGGCTGTCATGTACGCGGTTCAAAACGGCTACTACGATGATGTAGCTGTTGAGCGCGTGGTTGAGTGTCAAAAAGCATTGGAAGAGTTCTTAACCGAGCGTAAGGCTGACCTTATGCAGCTCATCGCTAACGAAAAAGCACTCACGAACGATGTGAAGGCTGGTTTAGACCAAGCCCTTAATGACTTCAAATCAACGTGGTCGTAACCTATAACATTCTTTAACCTATGGCTAACTTAAGAGACATTCGTCGACGCATTAAATCTGTAAAGGGAACTGCACAGATTACTAAGGCGATGCAACTCGTTGCCGCGGCTAAGATGAAGAAGGCGCAAGATCAGGCCGTTGCCGGTCGTTCTTACGCTAAGAAGTTAATGGGTGTGCTTGCTAACTTACAAGCAAGCGCGAAGCAGACTAATAATCCACTTCTTCAGGAAAAAGATGGCGACAAAGAACTTGTTCTTATCGTCACCGCGGACAAAGGGCTTTGTGGTGGCTTAAATGCTAACCTTCAAAAGCGCATTTTTGCGGAAGCAAAAGACAACCAAGAATTTGCCATTGTTGGTAAAAAAGGCGTGGACATGCTTCGTCGCCTTTCTAAGCAACAAGGCGAAGAGTTGACTATCCTTGATAAATTCGAAGTCAATGACCCGGTGCCTTTTGAAAAAGCACGTCCTATTGCTAGCTTCTTAACCGAGAAGTTCTTAAGCGAAGAGTATTCAGCCATTAAGGTTATCTACACGAAGTTTAACAACACCATGAGCCAAGAGCCTAGCATGGTGACCTTACTCCCTATCCAGTCAGAAGACTTGAGCGGTGAAGAGGGGAATGCTTCGGAAGAGACAGATTACACTTTTGAACCCAATGCGGAGGAGGTGCTTGAGCAGCTGCTACCGCTTTACGTAAACTTTAATGTTTATCAGTTGATTGTAGAGTCGCGTGCTTCTGAGCACTCCGCTCGTATGGTTGCCATGAAAGCGGCGACTGATAATGCAAATCAACTTACAGACGATTTAACACTCGAATATAACAAAGCTCGTCAGGCTGCCATTACTGCTGAGCTCCTAGAAATCACCACTGCTCAAATGGCGGCAAGTTAACCATCTACCATTCTTTCATCTATGAACAACCAAGGTACTCTCGTTCAGGTAATCGGCGCAGTCGTTGACGCCGATTTCTCAAAAGCGGATAAACTTCCAGATCTCTTCAATGCTCTTGAAGTTACTTACGAACTTTACGGCGAAACTACAACCCTCGTTTTCGAGGTGCAACAACACTTAGGAGATGGTCGCGTACGTGCGATTGCTATGAGTACAACTGAAGGGCTTTCCCGTTCTATGCCTATCGTAGACACAGGCGCAGCAATTTCAGTTCCTGTTGGCCCTGCCGTTTTAGGACGTATTTTTAACGTAACTGGAGACACAGTTGACGAAAGAGGTCCATGTGAAGCCACTACTAGATGGCCGATTCACAGACAAGCTCCACCGTTAACTGAGCAATCAGACCGCGAAGAGATTCTAACGACAGGCATCAAAGTAGTCGACCTGATTTGCCCATTCACTAAGGGTGGTAAAGTTGGTGCATTCGGTGGTGCTGGTGTTGGTAAGACCGTGATTATCATGGAGCTTATTAACAACATTGCTAAGAACCACGGTGGTTACTCTGTATTCGCTGGTGTTGGTGAGCGTACTCGTGAGGGTAACGATCTTTACCACGAGATGGCAGAAGCCGGTGCAATTGACTTAGAAGACTTATCAAAATCTAAAGTAGCACTTTGCTACGGTCAGATGAATGAGCCTCCAGGAGCTCGTCTTCGTGTTGCTCTTTCAGCGCTTACGATGGCTGAGTACTTCCGTGACGAAGAGAACCAAGATGTACTTCTTTTCGTAGATAACGTTTTCCGTTTCTCACAAGCCGGTGCTGAGGTATCAGCTCTTCTCGGTCGTACCCCTTCTGCGGTAGGTTACCAACCAACACTTGCTGAGGAAATGGCAGGTCTTCAAGAGCGTATTACTTCAACTAAAAAAGGTTCAATTACTTCTTTCCAGGCTGTTTATGTACCTGCAGATGACTTGACGGATCCAGCGCCTGCTAACACATTCGCTCACCTCGATTCAACCGTTGTACTTGAGCGTAAGCTTACTGAGAAAGGTATCTACCCAGCAGTAGACCCTCTTTCATCCGTTTCTAAGGCTCTTAGAGCTGAAGTCGTTGGCGACGTTCACTACAAGGTGGCTCGTGGCGTACAGGGTGTTCTTCAGCGTTACGCTGACCTTCAAGATATCATTGCGATTCTTGGTATGGACGAGCTTTCTGAGGAAGATAAGACAGCGGTATACCGTGCTCGTAAAATTGAGAAATTCCTTTCACAGCCATTCGACGTTGCCTTTGTATTCTCAGGTATTCCAGGTGTTCGTGTACCAGTTGAGGACACGGTTAAATCATTTGGTGAAGTACTTGAAGGTAAGTATGACCACATTCCAGAAGATCATTTCTACATGAGAGCTGGTATTGAGAGTGTACTTGAGTCTTACGAGGCTTCTAAGAATAACTAATATTTAAAAGCGAATGGCACTTCAATTTGAAATTGTAACTCCAGAAAAGACAGTTCTCTCCACCACGGTAGAGGCTGTTTATTTCCCAGGTCTAATGGGTGAGACAGGTATCCTATCCGCTCACACAGCGATGGTTGGAGCCATTGAGCCTGGAGTGCTTAAGTATGTAATTGCTGGCAAAGAAGAGAAGCTTGCCGTTGGTGCTGGATTTGCAGAGATCAAAGATGATAAACTAATCGTTATCACGGATTTGGTTGCTTCTGCAGACGAAGTTGACTCCAGTAAGCTCTCAGACAGTTTAGCCAAGCTACAAGCCTCTCTCGAAGGTCTTAATCTAAACGATCATGAAGATCAGATTAAGATGATCGAAGGCGACATCGCTAGAGTTAACGCTCAGTTAGCTCTCTAAGCTTTTAAGAATCTACTTTAATAAAAAGCCCTCTAGCAATAGAGGGCTTTTTTTGTGTTAAGAGGGGGCTGTTTTTTACCGGATTCTACTATCAAGATATAGGATGCTAAGCAAAACTTGATAGACAGCTTAGATAATTCATTTATGTTTGCTGGAGTGTGATGGAGCAAAAACACGACTTTCAGCGAGGTGATTATGAGAGCATTTGAAATATATATTAATAATGAGCCTCTCTGCACAGTTGGCTTGGAAGGTTATTCAGTTTTAAACGCTATTTTAACTTCACACATAGTCGATCCTGAAATGAATAATATGCATAATACTGATTATCAGAGAGATTTAGATAGTTTCACGGCAGATTGTAGAAACTCCTGTCCAGTGCAATAAAAATAATATGAATGATCTATTTACAGCCGTTATGGCTTATTTTTGTATACTGTTAAATATTGTGTCAGCAATTCTTCTATTAAAGAAGATGGGGATAACAATTCCTACCCTAATGTTGGCGTTGTTTTTTATTTTTTATAATATTGGGCCTGCCCTAGTTAGAGCTCTCTATGATTCTCAAATTATTATAAAATCATATCAGACTTATATACTAGTGGTGGGCTTAGTCATATCAGGAATAGCTTTGTTATTACTGATAGGAGTTTCTATGTTAAAACCTACTCGAAAGGATAAAAAGGGGGCTGCCAAGAATGGCACGAACTTAAGGGGCATTTCAGTGAAAGAATGAACGTGAATGAATGTATAAGCCAACCAATAGCATTGGGAGGGCAAGACTTTGATGTTATAATTCTAGGAAATAGAGAAGTTTCA
>CALLBE010000073.1 GCA_938001985.1 uncultured Verrucomicrobiales bacterium
AAGTCCCAGATGTAAGGGCTCTGACCGGCTTCCATCTCGAGTTTAAGATTTAATTGTTGGTTGAAGTCGCAATCAAAGACTTGCCCGTTCCAGTCGACGCTGATGGTGTCTCTACACATCAGGTTGGCGATTGAAGAGGGGTTGAAGTTATCAAGGAGTAATTGATTGTATTCAGCGAGTTGCTTATTGCGCTTCAGGTAGCTTGCATAACGAGCAATGGGCATGTTGTTAATGCAATAAAGGTTATTAAACTCGATATTGAAGTGCTCTTTCATGGCCTCTTTGTAATCTTGCTCCAAGGCTTGTTGGTCAGGGGCTAAAAAAGCACCGTTTGGGTTGTAGACCAGGTTCATGGTGAGCTCGGGGTCGATTCCGTAGCCCAATTCGTTTAACCGTTGAAAGGCCTTGATTGAAGAGTCAAATACACCTTCGCCGCGCTGTTCGTTCACGTTTTCAGGCGAGTAGCAGGGCATGGAGGCGATGATTTCTACTTTGTGCTTTACGTGGAAATCAGCGACCCACTCGTAGCCTGGCTCATTCAAGATCGTCGCATTCAGTCGTGTCATGACGGTGCGAGGCTGATCAAAGGAGCGAACGCGCTCGACTAAGGCCTGGAAGTCAGGGTGCATTTCTGGCGTGCCACCAGTTAAGTCAATTTTAGGAATGGTGGTTTTTTCAAACCAATCCAGCGTCTTGTTTAACGCTTCAGATGTGATGAGTTCTTTACGGTGAGGGCCTGCGTTTACGTGGCAATGAACGCAGGTTAAATTACAAAGTTTTCCCAAGTTGAGCTGGAGCACCTGAGAGGCCTCGCGCGTGAGTGGCAATCCTTCGTCTGCCAACCGTTGGTCGAAAGTATTCATAGAAAGGGTATCAGGCTTAGGTGGTTATAGATAAGGTGATAGGATGGGTTTTAGCTTCTCAACGGTTTCCGTAGGCCAAATCTCCTTTGGCGTCGCGATGGAGGAGGCCAGTGATTGGTGTTCGGGCCAATTCGCCTCAGAGGAGACCTTGGGAATTGCTTTTTCTAAAATTAGCTTAGCTTTTTGAGTGTTCGCCATGAGAACTTCGAGAACAGAAGCGGTATCAACCGCGTCTTCATGCGGACGCCATGCGTCATAATCGGTGACCATGCACATAGTGGCCAAGGCGATTTCTGCTTCTCGGGCTAATTTAGCCTCAGGGATATTGGTCATGCCAATGACGTCGAAGCCTAATTTGTGATTGGTTAAGGATTCTGCGCGAGAAGAAAAAGCGGGGCCATCCATGTTGACGTAAGTGCCGCCGTCATGGACGTTGATTTGAGTTTCTTGAATGGTCTCAATCAGTGTTTGTCTTAATGACTGGCTGTAGGGATCGGCTGGGGAAACGTGCCCCACGATGCCATTGCCAAAAAAAGTGTGATCTGCGCGTTGGCTGGTTCTGTCGAAATATTGATCCGGGATCACAATGTCTCCAGGTGCATAAGCTTCTTGCAGACTCCCAACCGCGGTTACGCAAATCGCAAAACGAACGCCCAATGATCTCAACGCCCAGATATTAGCTCGATGGTTGATCTCCGTTGGAAGCAAGCGATGCCCCTTGCCGTGACGTGGCAAGAAGACGACGTCACGCCCAGCTAGGGTTCCTTTGACTAAGGCATCAGAAGGATCTCCAAAAGGAGTCTTTACGATGATTTCTTCTAAGTTTGTCAATGATTCAAGCTCATAAAGCCCTGAGCCTCCGATGACACCAATTAAATTAGCCATGATCAAATAAGGGAAAAAAGCTTAGCAGCAGTCGGGACCACAGTCAGTGATTGTCTCGGTGTAGTCCTCGCCCTTGGTGACTTTCGGGTGGCGAATGCTATTGTTTTTGCATTCGAAAACCTTGGCGTCTTCATCTGAGACAGGTGAGATGGGTTCAACAAACTCAAAGAACTCTGAATACGGTGCTTGCTTGTAGATGTTAAAGGTTTTTTTACAAACAGCCATGCGTTCACCACGGTCAAGACGGTGTCCGTCGTCATCAAGAACAGACTTGAATGGACCTTTGTAAATCACAGACTGATGATGATCCATGCATGGACCTTCTTTGCCTTTGTAAGCTTGAACCGTGATGGAGCGGAACTCAATGCCCTCTACTGTTTGCCAAGGCTCACTCTCGAATTTAACCAACTCAACTCCATAAAAACCAGCGTTTTCAAAAGCCTTGAGGAAGTCGCTTTCCGTTAATGAACCCGAGATGCAGCCTGACCATAAATGATCATCATCCATCAAGTGTTGAGGTACGAGCTCGTCACTGACAATGTCGGAAATAACCGCACGTCCACCCACCTTGAGAACACGGAAGATCTCATCAAAAAGTTGTTTCTTTAAATCCGCCTCAACCAAGTTCAGAACACAGTTGGAAACGACCACGTCAATGGAGTCAGACGGGATGAGCGGTTTGGTTTTTCTCAGCTCGTTGGTTTTGCCTTCGGAGGCAATGAAGTCATCAACGGAAGTGATGGGGTTTTGTTGAAGCTCGGTTTCAAGGGCTTCCAGATCTAAGGCGAGATCTTGGATGCGGCCCTTGCGGAACTCAACATTGCTGTAGCCAATCTTTTCAGCCACAATAGGAGCATTTCGACGAGCGACTTCTAGCATGTCGTCTGTCATGTCGACGCCAATGACTTTTCCTTCTTCGCCGACAACTTGAGAAGCGATGAAGCAAATTTTACCGGTACCTGAGCCTAAATCTAAAACGGTTTCACCAGGCTTGAGCCATTGGGAAGGGTCTCCGCAGCCATAGTCTTTTTCGATGACTTCGGTTGGGATGGCTTTTAAATATTTAGGATCGTAATTAACAGGGCAGCAAAGGTCTATTTCTACAGCTTTTGAGGCATCTGCGTATCTGTCTTTGACTGCGTTTTCTATTTTCATGATTTTAGTATGCAAGCTTAGCGAAGAGCTAATGATGTTTTGTTTTTTCTATAGGGAAATAATAAGGTTTTTTCTAAGGAAAGAAGAGGTTGGTAAATCGAGTAGATAAGCGACTGGATAAGAGGGCTGAGTTACCAGAGACCGTATTTTTGAAATGCCAAGGCATAGCTTCCCATCAGTAAATTCGCCGTGGCGTGCATGATGACGGCTGCGGATAAGCTCTT
>CALLBE010000074.1 GCA_938001985.1 uncultured Verrucomicrobiales bacterium
ACCTTGGTTCTTTTTTACTTTGTATTGCGAAGGGAGAGGGTGGGAGACGGAGTGACTGCCAATGGTGGCTCCATTTTTTTGCATTTCCTGAATCATGGCAATGGAGAGCGAGCGGTCGCCCTTGCCCACGTAGTTTTTATAAAGGTAGATGGAAAAAGGGTAGTTCAGCTCTTTTAATATGGGAAAAGCGTCGGTGTAGACGGATCTCCAGCCGTCATCAATGGTGATGAGGGCGCAATATTTGGGGAGCTCAATCTTTCCGGATTTCCAGTCGCTGAATTCTTGGAGTGAAATAACTTTGATATTTAAACGCTGTAGCGCCTTCATTTGCGCTTCAAACTTAGAGGTTTTGATGCGCATTTCGGTTTCTGGTAACTCCTCCGAAAAATCATGATACCCAAGCACAGCCACTTGGGTTGAAAGAGCGAGGGAGAGGAAGGAGGATAAAAGGGTGAGTGTTATCTTGGGGGAGTTCATGTTAATGAGCTGCAAGGGTGATGATGATTCTTTCTACAAGTTCCAAATCTCGTTGGACCGAGGGGTAGGAAATAGGGTCCGTTGCTCGAGGGGCTGGCGCTTGGATGGTGAGCATTTTACCCTCAGTGGAGTTCACGGTGTAGGGGTTGAGTAGTCGGCTCAGTGAGTCAGATTGGTATTTCGTTGGGATGGAGAATTTAATGTCGAGCGAGGGCGAAAATGATGAGCCAGTTAAGTGTAGGTATTTTGCATTCTCACGCAGTGAGTGGTTCTTCGGGTCACCAAAAACGAAAGCGAGATTGTATTCCGAATTGGCAAGAGATTCGGCCAGTAGCAACCCTTCGAGAAGTGCGTACTTGGATTCCGTTATGGGCACGAAGATGGTGAGATCTGCCTTTTCTTTTTTAGAATGTTGAGCGGTGATCTCGTAAAGTGCTTCTTCGTTGGGGTAGGTCTCGAGGATTCGGCTGCTGAGTTGGTAGCCAGCATTGGTTGCGTTCAAACTGCCTTTGATCCAACGAGTTGCTTTTTCAACTTCTAGACGGTCTGATTTTGTTGCTATGGATAGGACGGTGGGGAAGCTCTCAGCCTTTAGGTATGAAGAGCGGATGTTTTCAATTGAGAGAGGTTGTGTTATCTGAGCCCTCGGTGTGGCGGATTCATTGCCGTCACCTGAAAAATAAAGAATAAGGGCAATGACGATACTGATCAGTAAACCCAGAGGGAAGAAGGCAATGAGGAATTTCGCAATAGAGAGCCGTTGCTTCGAGGATGATTCTTCAGACATTACTTGGCTACAATTCGCCAAAAACGAGTGCTGGCAAAGTCTTTTTTTTATTTTCTAGAATTCTAGGGGGATCGCTTTGCAGCGAATATCTTCTTTTCCTTAGGCTGTTTTTTTTTTAAGGAGGTGGTATGTCTTTACTACTAGGAGTCAATGTTGATCACGTTGCGACACTTCGCCAGGCTCGATATGCATTAATGCCAGACTCTCCAAATGCAGAACCGTGTCCAGTGGAGGCGGCGCTGGCCTCACAACGAGGGGGTGCAGATTCAATCACAGTTCATGTGCGTGCAGACCGTAGACATATGCAAGAGGCAGATGTTTTTAAAATTAAGGAAGCTTGTTCATTGCCTCTTAATTTAGAGATGGGGAATACCGATGAGATGTTGAGCTTAGCGCTCAAGCTTTCACCGACATTTGTCTGTTTGGTTCCAGAGACTCGTGAGGAGGTCACAACGGAGGGTGGTTTGGACGCAGTTGCTAATTTTGAGGCGTTGAAACCAACCATTGCTGCTTTGCAGTCTTCTGGTATTAAAGTGAGTCTGTTTATTGATCCTGATATTGCTCAAGTTGAGGCTTCTAAGGAATTAGGTGCGGATATGATCGAGTTGCATACGGGGTGTTTTGCTAACGCGGTTGGAGATTCAGCACATTTGAAGGCCTCGGAATTGAAGCGTTTGGAAAAAAGCGCCCGCCGTGGGTTTGAGTTGAATTTACAAGTCAATGCGGGGCACGGAATTAATTTTGAGAATTTGACCGAATTATTCCAAGTGCCTCATTTAAAGGAATTAAACATAGGCCACTCGATTATAGCCAAATCAATGAGTGTAGGATTGGAGTCATCAGTTCGCATGATGGTTGAGGCAATGCGCGATTATCCCGAAAATAGCTAAGATTAGCGCTAAAGGGTTAAAAAAAAATCTTATTTTGAGTGTTTAGAGCTTTGCATATTTCCAAAGAATGGATTATTCCAGATGTATATTATGAATCCATTTCGTGAACATCTCAGTTCTAGAAGTGCTGCTGAACCTTGTTCGGTGGTTATTTTTGGCGCCACGGGGGACTTAACTCACCGTAAACTAGTTCCCGCACTCTATAACCTTCAAGTCAGTGGAGAGTTGCCACCAAGTGTTCAGATCTTGGGCTTTTCTCGTCGTGAAAAAAGTGATGAAGAGTTTAGAGATGGCTTAAAGGTTCTTAATAAAGAGGTTTCAAGAAATGCGCATGAAGAGGCGGTTTGGGATACTTTTAAAGACAGTTCGAATTTTTCGCTGGGGTTTCCCTGGTAAAAATAGACGTATTGATTTAACTTATCCAATTGATGAGGTTACAGCAATTCGTTTAGAATTAAAAGATG
>CALLBE010000075.1 GCA_938001985.1 uncultured Verrucomicrobiales bacterium
CTGCAGGGGAAGAAGGCTAAGGAGTTTATTGAGTTCACCTTAGAGCCTGAGATTTTAGGGGAAGTGGTGGTGACTCATGATGCCGTTGTGGAACCTGAACAATTCGAACCTCACATCGGAGTCGATGAGAGTGGGAAGGGTGATTATTTTGGCCCTTTGGTAATTGCAGGTGTTTACACAGAAGAGAGTTCAGCCCGAGAGTTGATAAAACTCGGGGTCACGGATTCCAAATTAATTAAGGACAAAACCATTCATAGTCTGGCGAATAAGATCCGAGCCATGAAAGGGGTTTCGCATAGTGTGGTCTTAATTTCCCCGAAGCGATATAATGACCTCTACGCACAGTTTAAAAATTTAAATAAGCTGCTGGCTTGGGGGCATGCCAAAGTGGTGGCTAATATTTTAGAAGAAGTCCCGGATTGCCCTCGTTCTTTGTCCGATCAGTTTTCGAGTAGTGAATTTGTATTAGCGCATGCATTTAAGCAGCAGGGAATCACCTTGGAACTTCAACAGAGAACAAAAGCTGAGAGTGATGTTGCGGTCGCTGCGGCGTCGATTTTAGCGCGTGACCGTTTTGTTCAATGGATGAAAAAAGCGAGTGAAGGGGCTGATATTACCATTCCGTTTGGAGGGAGTAAAAAAGTGGATCAGGTGGCCCGAGCTATTTTAAGTAAGCATGGCGATGAAAAGCTGAAGCAATTGGTTAAGCTCCATTTTGTTAACAGTAAACGAGTCTTTTAAGCGAGCTGGGGCTGGCTACGTTTTGTCATGAAACCCCTTAAAAAAAGACTGTTTTTGGCATTCTTTAGTTGATTATTTTGCATATTAGTTGAGGTTGTTTGGTATAGAATGAGCGACTCGGCAGAAAATATAATCGAATTGGACGTAGCTATCTTGGGCGGAGGCTTTGCAGGTGTGTATTGTGCTAAGACTTTAGGCAAACTGGCCAAAAAGGCTGGGCTGAAAGTTGGGATTATTTCTAAAGAGAATCACATGGTTTTCCAGCCTATGCTCGCAGAAGTTGCCGGAGGCTCGCTCAGTCCTCGCCACGTGATTTCACCCATTCGTCATTTGTGCTCGAGTGTCACAGTTTATAAAGCTGAGGTTGGAAAAGTTGATTTAGAAAATAAGACGTGCTCGATTAACTCAGGTCATTTCTCGAATCGCACGACGATTAAGTACAAGCATATTGTCTTGGCTTTGGGAGCTGAAATTGATTTGAGCCGTGTGCCTGGAATGCCTGAGCATGCTCTTCTTATGCAAGGTGTGGGTGATGCTCTTCATTTACGCCAAACCGTGATCAGTCGATTGGAGGAGGCTAATATTGAGACTCATCCAGAGGTGAGAGAGAAGTTGCTCAGCTTTGTGGTTGTCGGTGGTGGTTACTCTGGTGTGGAGACCGCAGGCGAGTTGATTGATTTATTGAGAGAGGTGAGTGCTTATTATCCAAATATTTGTAAGGATGATATTAAAGTTACTTTGATTCATAGCCAAAGCCATATTCTCAACACGCTTTCAGAAAAGCTGGGTGAGTACGCGGCTGAAAAGCTTCAAGAACGAGGTGTTGATGTGCTTTTAAACACCCGAGTGGCTTCAATTACGGCTTCTCGAGTGACGCTCCAAGACGGTCGTGATATTCTTTCTAATACGATTGTGAGTACGGTGGGTAATGCCCCGAATCGTGTGATTCAGGATATTATTGAAAAATCCAACCTCAAGAGCGACCGTGGTCGAATTGATACTACTGAATTTTTAAATGTCATCGATAGAGATGATGTTTGGGCGATTGGCGATAACTCGAATACACCAATGGATGGTGGCGGTCTTTGCCCAGCTACAGCACAGTTTGCTTCCAGAATGGGGGAGTTGTGTGGTAAGAATATTTTTAAATCACTCACGTCAAAAACGCCGCATTGGGATAAATTTAAGTTCACTGGTTTGGGTGAGCTTGCTTCGATCGGTCATAAAACAGCGGTGGCTAAAGTCGGTCCATGGCAGTTGAGTGGTTTGCTCGCATGGTTCATGTGGAGAACTATTTACTTGAGTAAATTGCCAGGATTAGAACGTAAGTTACGAGTGATTCTGGATTGGACATTAGACCTCTTTTTCCCAAGAGATATCAACCTGCTCAACCCAAGGTACACTCAGTTGGTTAAAAAAGTGCATTTGGGTGTGGGCGATAAGTTATTTAATGCAGGTGATCCAGCCTTCTCGATTTATGTAGTTGAAAAAGGTAAAGTAGAGCTAAAACACCCAGAGACAGGGGAGGTTCATAACGAGTTTTCTGATGGTGATTACTTTGGCGAACGTGCCACCGTGCATGAGATGAATTACCGTTATGATGCGGTTGCTACAGAGGACACGCAATTGGTGATGTCCAATGCTCGCATGATTTTACCGGTGCTTCAGGCCAGCCGCCGATTCAGTCGATTGCTTGAGAAAACGACAGCAGGCGCTTCCATTACGGAAGAATTAGCGTCGATGGAGAAGCAATTAGATGCTAAGTTGTTGGATCAAAAGGTGGATGATTTAATGAGTCCGGCCGTGATTGGGATTCCAATTAACACGACTTTCCAAGAAGCAATTCAGTACTTTAAAAAGAAAGCGTACACGATTTATCCTCTGTTTAGTAAGGATGAAAAGCTTGTGGGTTTCATCAACCGAGTTGATATGTTCGATTACTGTAAGCGTCCTAATTTTGACATGAATAAGGAAACACTTCAGGTGTTGAAGCCTTATAAAATGCCAACGTGTAAGTTGGGTTGTTCGGTTCGTTCCGCTGTCCGTTCGATGCTGGGTGTTGGGCGTTACAAGTGCTTTATTCTGGATGAAAAAGAACGTGTGGTTGGCGTGTTGTCCATGACGGATTTATTTCCTCAATAAGTTATTTTTATAGAATTATAATTACGGTCATGTTTGGAATGAATGTGACCAATTAGTCCCTACTGATCTCATGAGTTCATCGATTACTATTTCAAGACAGCAAGTATCCACTCACATTGGAATCACAGAGGAGGAGCGACGCCTTCCTCAGGTTTTGGAAGTCACCGCGACCTTTACACCATTGGTTTCATTTGAAGAACTGGGTGATGACTTGGAGAATACAGTCGATTATTCTCAAGTTTATCTTCAGATTTTAGAAATCAGCTGTGCAAAAAGCAGAGACTTGGTGGAGACTTTAGCTGTTGATTTAGTCAATGGGATTTGGGCGCAGTTCCCGCTTCAGTCTATTGAGGTTAGGATTGATAAATTTATTCTTCCCAACGTCGAGCGAGTCTCGATTACTCATTCAAGAACACGCTAACTTTGTTAAGCGGATTTTCCTTTTAAAGGGTGCGTATAGAGATACGTCGCGATGGCGATAAAGACCAGGTCTCTGACGATAGCCAGAGGCAGGGTCCACGGTCCTGAGGGCAAAAACTCAACGCCAAAGCAACCACATGATATGCTGAGGCCTTTTGCCCAAGCGATACTCAGGATGATGATGAAGGCAATATTCAGCGAGATAATGCCAGCAGACGCGGCTTGTTGAAGCCAGGGTATTAGCAAGGCGACGCCTAGAATGATTTCAAAAAAAGGCACGATGTGAGCCACCCATTGAATCATGAATACAGGGAAAATCTCGTAGGTGTGGAGTGTCGTGATGAAGTCCTCAATGTTTAACAGTTTATTAACGCCTGCTATTAGAAAAAGGGAGCTGAGGGTGAGTGTGAATAATCGGTGTGTCATAGGGTGATTCGGCTTAATTAGTTGGGAGTCCAAGTTCTGCCCAGTCCGCCCAACCGCCTGAGTAGATGCCCGAGTGGATGCCTTTTTTACTGAGCTTTTGATGAACTTTTTCAGCGTCTTGGCAGTGAGAGCTGGCGCAATAGAGAATGATGGGACGCTCTTGTTCTTGTGCTTCGGTAAGGATGTCTTTGTGTTTTGAGAAGACTTGATCAAAATTTTTCTCAGGGAAGGATAGAGCGTTTAGGATTGAACCTGCTTCAAAAAAGACACGGGGCCTCACGTCTAAAATAAGAACCCTAGCCTCGCCCTCTGTGCTGTCAGCCATCCCTATGAGCTCCATCATTTCTGCGACCCCATAATGTTTGATAGCAGTTGGCGTGTTAAGTTTTGAGAGAGTGTTTTTCTCTGCTTTTTGAAGGGTTAAGAATAGAGACCCTCCTCCCAACAGGATAGCCAATGCCAGCATCATCAAAAGTTGCAGGCAAATGGTTCTTAAGTTTGTCATGGGCATGGGCTTGGGTGGGGAATGGTGGTGCTGCGGAGAGGGAATGCCTGCACTAGGTGTTTTTGATCGATATGATTGACTAACGATATAAAAATCTTATATATATGGGTCAATTATGAAAAAACCTATTTTATCATTATTGGCGGGAATTCTCAGCATTGGCTTTGCAGAAGTTCAAATTGGTTCAGAGGCTCCAGATTTTGAGCTGTCTAATGTTAAAGGCGAGAAGGTTTCATTAAAAAGCTTTGCCGGAAAAGTAACTGTATTGGAGTGGAACAACCCAGGGTGCCCCTTTGTTAAGAAGTTTTATGCAACTGGCAAGATGCAAACTCTGCAAGGGAAAGTGGCTAAGCAAGGTGGTGTTTGGTTAAGCATTAACTCTTCGGCCAATGGCAAACAAGGCTCAATGGAAGCTAAAGAGGCGCAATCACTATTGAAGAAGCTTAAGTTTAGCGGAACTGAGTACTTATTTGATCGCGACGGTAAGGTTGGAAAAATCTATGGTGCGAAAACCACCCCTCATATCTAC
>CALLBE010000076.1 GCA_938001985.1 uncultured Verrucomicrobiales bacterium
CTCCGGGCGTTGAACCAAGCGATTTATAATCAAGTTACCCGAGCCATCATAGAGGAGGTTTTTCCGGCCATCTCTACCTGCTAAAAATTCATCATATATTTTTTCAAGCCCAGCTCTCCCAATCTCTTTGGGCCATAGATCATCGCCTCCCAGGATAGGGCCACGTTGATAATTGGACTCGGCCCCCACATACCCAAGCACATGTGCCGCCAGCTCTTTATGAGGGTAATAACGAGAATAGACCTTAAGAAAAGAAAGCCCCTCTCCCATCACTCCTTTAAGCTTTTTCTCCTCGGCTTCGGTTAAATAAGCCCCGAATGGAAACAACAGCCACCGCCTATTCTTGTAGTGTTCAAGAATTTCCTCTTCTTTGATTTCAACATCTCGACTTAAGAGCTGGTTAACCTTTTTAATCAACTTTTCAGCCCAACGTTCTGGGGTGCCATCACGATTGGCGTCGTAGGATTTGAAATCAATGGCCGTAATGTTCCGAATTTGATTTCCAATCAGCAACCGACCTTTTCTATCCACCACCACTCCTCTGGGTGCTGGAATATTTATGTTAATCGTTTTTGCATCCAAATCACTGGTCACATTTGCTTGGATTCTCGCCAAAGAAATGGATGAAAAAAAAAGGATGGTTGCAAAAAAGTATCTCATCGCCAGCTATTGCCTATGGTTTTCAAGAAATCATCTTTAGGCGTTCTCGCCGTCCCTGACAACTCGACTTTAGCATAACTAAAGCCTTCAAAGGCCTTAGAGAAACCACTAACTTTAGGATTGCCGAACTCATCACAAACTCTCGCAGCAAGGACTCCGACCCAGACTTCACCTGAAAGACTCTTTTTCTTATCATTTGAAATTTGGAAACTGCCCTTAACAACTAAATTCTCTTGATCACTAAATTTTAAGTTAGAGAACTGAAGATGTTCCTTATTCACCTGAATTTGAGGGCTTCCCTCAGACTCTAATAGCAAGTTTCGGAAGTTGATGTCTTTAATCTTACTATCTATGACTTTCAAAAAGCTCAACTTGCTGAAGTCAACAACCTTGGGCGAAATTTCCCCTTTAAAAGCGAATCCTTTACTTGTCATCCTTAACGGCAATGGATCTTGTGTATCAAATAACAAGTCAAACCCCGCCCTATCAGACTGCAGGAAATCACTTAGACTATAGCTTTTAAAATCAATAGTCTTGGCCGACTCCTGTACCGTGGCTGTAGCGTTTGATAAAGAGCTTCCAAGGTCTAGCTTAATTAAATCACCAAATCGGTTACCCTTTAGGGCAAACCTTGCATTATCTATGCTCGCATTTGTAAAGGGGAAAAGTGTCAAATCGCCTTTTGTAAAACGAGCCGAGGTTGGCCTAATAATAATCGAAGATCCCTTAATATCACCGATTTTTTCATCTTGTGAAATGAAGTTTAAATTCACTCGCTCGCACACGTAAGTTGAATAATCAAAGGGGAATTCTAAAGAAGCGTCCTTTGAGCTCTCCTGCTTCGTAATTGGCCAAGACACGTTGGCATTAAACCAATCCGCTGTCATTGTAGAGCCTTGGTATTCTCCTTTTAAAAAACCAAGTAATGAGAGATCTCCTGAGCCCCCTCTCAATGAACTGGCAATGATTCCATTCTCAGGTGAAGAGAAATCAATATTTCTAATGACAAACTTATTAACTCCGGTATCGAACCCTGAAAACTCCTGAACATCCCCACCTAAGAATGAACTAACCTTTGAGAACACCTCAGCTTTACTGCTTTCAAAGTTAAACCGTAAAAAAGAAAACCCAAAGTATAGAACATTAAGAATTAGAATAACTCCCACTCCTATAAAGATATAAAGGCCTTCTGAACTATGCACCTCCCCTCTTGAGGGATCTTCTTTGGTTACAATGCGTCTTTTTTTACGAATACGGCGAGCCTTATCAACTCCTTCTATTTGAGAGCTCTCCCCACTCGAATCAGACTCTAAGCTTTGATTTTCCATTATAAATCAGATTTCACTAAATTTGCTTGAACCGAAATTAATAAATACTTGTCAACCCAGGCATCAGACTTGCTTTCAAAAAGTTTACCAATGAGCGGCAAATCCGATAAAAAAGGAACACCTTGTTTCACTTCAGTTTTTTTAGAGCGTACATAGCCTGCCATCATGACGGTTTCTCCATCACCAATATCTAAGGTACTTTGTCCATTAATTTCTCGAAAAACAGGCTGAAGAATATTATTGGGCAGCTCTTGATCTCCCAATGTAATATCAGAACCATAGTTAATGAACCCATCAAGCTCTCTATATTTTGGATTAATGGAAACTGAAATGATCTTAGATTTACCCTCAACCGTAGCGGTGACCTCTAAGTTAACACCAACAGTGGTGGCACTGAACTCCGTTGGATGAGCTGGAGTTACCGGAATTGATGAACCTGTGAGATTCCGTTGCAAATTTTGAGGCAAACTCGGAGGTTCATAAGACTCTGGGTAATATAATTCGTTGCCAGAAAACAAAGAAGCTGTATCCCCGCTCTTCAATAATAACCTAGGCGCTAATAAATAATCCGTATCTTTATGCTGGGTTAGACCTCTCAAGAGAATATCGACTTCCGCTGAATTTGAATTAAACCGCTGCTGAACGGAAAAGAGACCCGGTATTAATTCTGATGAATCAGCACCCGTGCGACCAGCCTCTATAAGAGAAGATAGTTCATCCTTACGGTTTGCATAAGACGAGAAGTCAACACCACTGGAAAGATCTCCACTACCCCTCAACCCTTCCAAAGCTAAATCACGAAGCACCCACTCAAAACCAAACTCCTTCGTCTTAAATGTTTCGATTTCTATAATCTTAGCAATGATTTCAATCTGGTTGCTTTCTACTGCATCTATTTTACTAATGATTAGAGTATCAATATCTTTAATGGTCTTAACCGGAGCATTCACAGTCAACGCACCGCTAGAAGCATCGTAAAACACTGAAGAGCCAGGCTTCAAAAGAACTCCATTATTAGCAATAAACTCTTTGGCCGCAATGGTTTTTGGCCGAATGGTCACACTAGCGTTCTGAGCC
>CALLBE010000077.1 GCA_938001985.1 uncultured Verrucomicrobiales bacterium
TTTTTAAAATACTTTTTAATTACGAAATAGAGAATCAAAGTGGCCGCACTGACCCCAACAGAATAGGGGTTGATGCGCCATATTTCCGCGCCTATTTTTTTAACAATAGAGAAGAAGTTTGCTCCGTTGACGTAATCGGCAATCCCAAAGATATGTTTCGCTTGTTTGGTAATGATGAGGATTGCCGCGACTGAGATGTAGCCAACTAAGACGGATTTGCTGACATATTGCATCAGTTCTGCCGCCTTGCTATAAGCGCCAATAATACAAATGATTCCCGCTAGAATTACGATGAGTGGGACGAGGCTTTCCTTGGCCTCTATGAGATGCATGTTTTGAGCGAAAAAGGATGAGATGAGCAGTGCCGTCGCGTTCGTAGGTCCTAGATTGGTGAACTCTGAACTGCTAAAGAATGGGGCGATTAACGCGGCGATTGCGGTGCAAAGAATACCGAAGGCGATAGGGAGATCGGCAATTGCAGCATAAGCCATGCCTTGAGGAATCGCTAGTAAAGCGACATTGAAACCTGCGGAGGAGTCTCCCTTAAAACTGGTCCAGTTATAAGAAGTGAATGTTTTTTTGAAAGAGCAAAAACCGAGGCTGTTTCCTTGAAGAAAGCGCTTCAGTTGTTTGGCATTTTTTTTCAAATAAGAGAGCCTCACCATTTTAGTTAATGACTTAGACGAGTTTCTGTCGAGAGATTTGAAAAAGTAAGCTTGTTTCTTAAGGAAACAAGCCTTTCTTCTCAGGGGGGCGAGGAAATGGATTTGTGTAAAATAGCCTCTACTAGAGGTGAAGAGGCCTCATGGTTAGCCCTCTTCTTTAGTCGAAACCGTGATAGAGGCTGGTCGTATTAAACGTGAGCCAATTTGGTAACCGTTGCGGATCACTCGGATGACTTTGCCTTCATCGAGTTCTTCGCTGACTTCTTTAGACATTGCTTCGTGTAAATTAGGGTCAAAATCATCGCCTTCTTTAGGAATCACTGTTTGCACGTTTTGGTTTTCTAAGAAGCTGGAGAGTTGGTTTTGCACCATTTCCATGCCTTTGAAAATCATAGAATCTGAGTCGTTAGACGCAGCGAGCATTCCCATGTTGAAGTTGTCGATGACAGGGAAAAGGTCTTCAAGAAGTCGCTGGTTGGCAAAGAGAATGGATTCTGTTTTTTCTTTGGCGACGCGCTTGCGGTAGTTTTCGAGCTCAGCGACGGCTCTTGTCGCCGTGTCTTTCCACTTAGCGGCTTCTTCTTCAGGAGTTAAAGGAGTCGATTCTTCAGCTTTAGGCTGCTCTTCGCTTGCCTGTTCTGTTGACTCAACTTCTTCAGGTTTATCTTCAGCTTTAATCTCTTCTTCACTCATTATGTCTAATTCATGAAATGAGTCTGAAATATTGTCAAGACACTGATCTATCTTGAAGGCAAAAAGATAGGGGTTTCACAACAGGAGTTGAGAGAGTTTCGAGCACTCAAGGTTCTAAACTTACAGAGTAGGAAGTATTCGACTGTCTAAGTTGAACACTTGCCCTGAGGTGTGAGGCATTTCTTTATCGAGAAAAAAGATGAACTTGGCGACAGTTTCTGGCGTGTTGAATCGCTGTAATGTTTGTTTTTTTTCAGCCCGTGAAATGACTTTTTCAGGGAGGTCTTTTGTCATTTTGGTTCGTAAAAACCCAGGGAGAATGACATTGACTCGAACGCCTTCGGGTCCCCAGCGGCAAGCTTGATCTTTGGCTAAATCAATTAAATAGCTCTTAGCTGTGGCATAGTTCCACTGTCCGATTTGAGGCGAGCTGGCCGCGTAGGAACTTATGTAAAAAAGAGAGAGCGATTCTGCTTCTTCCTCACTGGTAGAGTAGGCTTTTGCAATTTCAGCGACTGAGCGAGCGCCTTTAAGGTTAACATCGATGACGGTATCCCAATCTGATTCGCTCATTTTGATGAGTCGAGTGTCTTGGATTTTACCAGCATTGATAATGATGCTTTGAAAAGGGCCATGAGATTTAAAAAAATCATGGATAGAATCTGAGGAGGTGGTATCGAGTTCCTCTTTTCCCGGAGAAAAAACGAGATCTCCTTGTTCTTGGAAATGAAGCTTAATAAATGAAGCTAAATCTCCTTCACCGCCCGTGATTAAAACTTTTTTTTTCATGGAGTGAAAAGGAGAATTGAGAGGGGTTGGTTTAAAGATACCCCCGGATCTGTAAGGTCGATTTAGTGAGTTCTGCAGAAATCATCAAAGCGAGAAATCCCTTCTGCAAGAACGTCTAAGGTCGTGCAGAAGCTGAGGCGAACGCCGTAGTCATGACCAAACGCGATGCCTGGAACCGCAGCGACTTGATATCTGTTTAGAAGCTTATCGCAGAGGTTTTGTGATTTGATGCCGATTTCTGTCGTATCCACGAAGAAGTAGAACGCACCTTTAGGGTTCGTGACTTTAATGTTCGGGATTTCACTGAGGCGGTTGAATAGGAATTCACGACGCACATCGTATTCAGCAACCAAGTCGGTCATGAATGCGGCTGACTTCTCCTTGTTTTGTAAGGCTGCTAAAGCACCGTACTGAGCAAAGGTACAAGCGTTCGAAGTGGTGTGTGATTGAATCTTAGCAATGGCGTCAGCGAGTGGTTTAGGAGCGGCGGTGTAACCAAGTCTCCAACCTGTCATTGAGTAAGCTTTTGAGAAACCATTAACCGTGATCGTTAGGTCACGAAGCTCTTTGCTGAGAGAGGCGATACTGACGTGCTTATTGTCGCCGTAGACCATGTTCTCATAAATTTCATCAGAAAGGATAACGATCTCCTCGTAAGCTGCGATTTCACCAATGCCTCTGAGCTCTGCTTCGGTGTAAATTGAACCAGTAGGGTTACCAGGAGTGTTGATGATGAGCATTTTTGTTTTTGGAGACATGGCGTCTTCAAATTGCTCAGGCGTCATTTTCCACTCGTTTTCAAAAGTGGTTTCAACGATGATAGGAACACCACCCGCTAAACGAACCATCTCAGGGTAGCTCACCCAATATGGCGCTGGGATGATGACTTCGTCACCTTCCTCGATAACCGCTGCAATGGCGTTGTAGCAAGAGTGCTTAGCGCCTGCGTTGACTACGATCTCTTGAGGTGTGTATGAAATTTTATTTTCTGAAGCGAGCTTTTCCGCGATGGCTTCGCGTAGTTCAGGAATACCAGAAGAGGGTGTGTATTTGGTCTTTCCGCTTTGTAGGGCTTCAACACCAGCATCAATGATGAACTGGGGAGTGTCTTGGTCAGGTTCACCACCAGCCAAACCGTAAACTTCTTCACCTTGAGATCTCATGAGTTTAGCTTGGTTGGTTACCGCTAAAGTTAGAGATGGTGTGATGTTTTTAACGCGAGATGAAATAAGATCGTCCATGGAAATAAGTCGTCTAAACCAGCGACTCGAATCCTTAGTATTAATTTTCCGCGCCGCCAGCACAGTTGTTGATTGAAAAATGAACGATGCAGACGAAACTGGCAAGATTCTTCAGTGTTTATTTTTCATAGAATTGAAAAACAAACGATTTATAAGGGAGAATCGGGTCTAATGAATCGTTTGAAAGACGCTTCCGCCTAAAAGTTTCTCGCCTTGGTAGAACGCACATACCTGTCCAGGGGTCAGTGCTCGCTGGGGTTCATCAAAAAAAACGCGCCATTCATCAGTGCCAATTTGCTCTAGGAGCGCAGGAATGGAAGCCGCTCGGTAGCGAGGTTGGGCTTCTATTCGCTGACCATCGACAAACTCGTGGTTGATAGGGTTGAGCTGTTTGACCGTAGCTGTGCTGGAGTACAAGCCCTCGGTGGCGGTGTTTTCGTAACCGACGACGAGTTGGTTGGTTGAAAAGTCTTTGTGAACGACTACGTGGGCAATTCCGTGTTTAGGTGATGCCACGCCATGGCCTTTTCGTTGACCAATGGTGTACAGATGAAGCCCCTTATGAGTTCCCATCACCTTGCCTTCTGTATTGATGATTTCACCAGGGGAGTCTGGAACATAGTGCCTTAAAAAGTCTGACATTTTAACATTCCCGATGAAGCAGATGCCCTGACTGTCTTTTTTATTCGCCGTGGGAAGGTTCATTTTTTCCGCCATGGCTCGAACATCAGGCTTGAGATACTCACCGATAGGGAAGCGACCACGGTTGACCTGCTCCTGAGTCATCATGGAGAGGAAGTAAGTTTGATCCTTATTATTATCAATACCTCGGAGCAGAGAGCCGTTTTGATTGGCTTCCACTTCTTTTCTCACGTAATGACCCGTGGCAACGGATTCGAACCCTTGATCGAGGGCATAGTCCAGAAAGGCGCCGAACTTCATTTCACGATTGCAGAAAACATCCGGATTGGGCGTGATGCCGGACTGATAGCCCGAGATTAAATAATCTACAATGCGCTCTTTGTACGCGTCAATGAGGTCAATGACACGGAATTCAATGCCTAGTTTCTCAGCGACAGCGTGAGCATCTGCGACATCCTGTTCCCACGGGCAGTCTCCAGCAATGTTGTCATCATTGATCCAGTTTTTCATGTAGCCGCCGACGACTTCATGCCCTTGTTCGAGCAATAAACCTGCGGTAACGCTAGAATCTACTCCCCCTGATAAGCCTACTAGAATCTTTGCCATAAAACCTAATGTTTTTTAATAAACCATCATTGGCTCCAAAAACCAAAGAAATTAAAAAGAATAAAAAATGAGTGCTCACCAAGGTGCCTGCTAAATTCAGATCAAAGCCTAAGGTCACGATTAAACTGATGAAACTAGCGAGTATGCAAATGAGCAAACTTCCCCAGAGTCTCCATTGAATACGTTCGGTCCACATGGATATGGTGGCATTGGGTAAGACCAACAGAGCAATGGGCAAAATAGCACCAATGAGTCTAAATGAGGAAACAAGGGTGATGGCCAAGAGGACGAGCAGTCCATATCGAATGGCTTTTGTTTTTAATCCCATGGCTCGAGAGAAACCGAGGTCAAAGGAGCTCGCTAATAAGGCGTGATAGATTAAGTAAATCCCCCCCATAATGAGAGCGGTGGTGACTGCCTGCTGGATGATGAGTGAAGGGACCAGAGAGGAGTCATCCATGAGGTCAAAAACTAAAAATTCCATTTGACCATGAATGATGCATTTAGGATCTAAGTCGACATGATCAATCCAGCTGATCAGTAACACTCCTATGGAAAAAAGTGTGGTGAAGGTGATTCCAATCGCTGCGTCTTGCTTGATGCGTTTATTTTCTTGAAGAAGCTCCACGCCTAAGGCCGCGATGATGGCCGAAGCTGTGGCGCCAATTTGTAGCCAAACGGAGTCTAAATTGCCGATGAATAAAAACCCAACCACGATGCCTGGGAGTACACTGTGACTCATCGCGTCGCCCATGAAGACTTGTTTTCTAAGGGACAAAAATAGACCGATCCAACTCAAGGGGAATGAGGTGAGTAAGATGAGTAAAAAGTACCACCAAGTCACGGGGCCTAATAACTCAATGCGTTCAAGCAAGACATTCATGACAGCTGACCCTGGGTTGAAGTTGAATTTCCTGTTGCGGTTGATGGTGATAAAGAAGGTGTAGAAGAGGCTGGAATCGGTTGGCCGTGCGGGTCGTGTTTTGGATAAGCCAGTATTTTCGCAATTTCCTCCACTTCATGATCGAGTAAGAGGTGCTCAATTTTATCCGCATCCGCATGAACATGGTCGCTGGGATAGCCAAGTTGCTCGGTCAAGTAGGTTTCCCAAAGGCGGTGTTTTCGAATTAATTGCTCAGCGGCTTCTTTTCCTTTAGAAGTGAGAAGAACCTGGCCTTCTTTTTGAATGATTTGCTCAAGCTTTTCCAGCTCCTGAAGTGTCTTTTGAAAGGCTTTGGGCAGTTCAGAAAATAGAGGGGACTCCTTCTTTTTATACAGCCATTTGAGGGCGTGATGGCCTTCAATTAAGCTATTTTGAACTCGTTTTGCACGGAAGGATTTAAGCCAGCCGTGATGAGGTGAGAAGATCGTGGATAATATAAAAATCAAAGAAGCAGTGATCGTTACCAAAGGACCTGCAGGAATGGAGGTGAAAAACCAAGAGCCGAGGACACCAATCAAGGAGGAGACAAGCGCAATCCCTATGGAAATAAGGGTGAGCTTTTTCATGCTGTCGGTTAATAAATGAGCCGTTGTCGCTGGAATGATGAGTAGAGAAGAGACTAAAATGACACCGATGCATTGAACCGAAATCACGATGGCTAAGGTGACGAGAGAGTAAAAAACCAAATTGATGAGGAAGCTTGAGTAGCCTAAATTAATAGCAAAAGAGGGGTCAAAACTCGTCACGAGAAGAGGTCGTTGGAAGATCCATGTGAGGCTTAAAACCAGAACCGCGGCAATGGTGATTGAGTAGGTGTCAGTGAGTGAGAGATTACTCATCTGACCAAATAGGAAGTTATCAACACCGGCTAATTTGGAAGACCAGTCACCATAAGAAATTAACATGACTCCTATCCCAAAAAAGCCGCCTAGAATCAGTCCCATTGAGGTGTCTGTTTTCAATTTAGTGACTTGATTGAGTAAGTTGAGAAGCCAAATGGCGAATAAGGACACCGCTGATGAGGTGAGGAAGATTACCCAGAGGTTGCGTTCTTCAGATAATAAAAAGCCTAAAATAACCCCGGGTAAAATGGCATGTGAGATCATGTCTCCCAATAGGGAAATTCGCCTCACCAAGGCATGAGGACCCACTGCCCCACAAATCAGCCCCACCATGATGGAGGTGATAATGGCGAGTAGTAAGGTATTCACAAAAGCAGTTGAATTAAGAAAAAGTAGGGAAGCTGGAAAAGGAGATTATTTAATATCGCCTAAAGCTAGCATGACGTAGGCCGTAACGAGGAGTGGGTCTTTTTCCCACCAGCGAGCATTGGTGTTGGCCCAGCTTCCATCTTTTGCCTGTGTTTGAACTAAGAGGCTGCCGAGTTGGTTTCTCCAGTTGATTGTTTTTCCATCGGCTAAAATGAGAAAGTCAATATTGGCACTGTTCAAGGACTTGGCCATGGCTTGGTAGTAGTAGTAGAGGCCTTGTAAGCCCATCCCTGGGTTTTCTTTTAGGGTGTAATTTTTAGAGATCCACTCTTTGACGGCGACTACGCGAGGGTCATCAATGCTGAGGTCTGCGTAGATCAAAGACATCAAGCCTGCGTAGGAAATAGAGCCGTAGGACCGTAGGGCAGTTTTGCCATTGGGAAGGGTTTCCTCGCCTGCTTTTGAGTTGCCAGGGAAATAAACAAAGCCCCCTTTGTTTTTTGCATCATCTGAGGCCCAAGGTTGATCATTGGTTTCTGTGAGGTTTTGAGCGCGAGAGACAAAAGTTAGAGCACTGTCCCAGTCCAGACGTGGCTGGTTGTCATTTTCTTTTAACAGCTTCTTGGAAGCCTTCAGTGCTTGAAGCGCGAAATAGGTGTTGGATAAATCAGAGTGAGAGTAGCGATTGCCATAACCAACGCCACCAGTAAAAGGTTCGTCACTGCTTTCGATATCCCCTGTTTTTTGTTGTCCCACGAGAAACTTCCTAGCCTTGAGAATGGCAGCGCGATCAGCTTCACGATTGTACGTGCTTAAGGCCAATACAGAGAGCGCGGTGTTGTAGGTGAATAAACCCTCATCGGCATAAATACCGCCATTTTCCTTTTGATTTTTCAGTAGGAAATCTAATCCCTTTTGAACTTTTATCTCATTTTCAAGGGATAGTTTCGGACCATTTAATATTCCTTGAATAGCCAAGCCTGTCATTGCTGGCGTGGATTTGTCTCCCCAGTAGCCCTCTGAGTGTTGCTGTTCGAGGAGATAATGTTGAGCGGATTTTAAGGCGTGGTTGATCTCTTGAAGTAATGAGTAGTCAACTTTTTC
>CALLBE010000078.1 GCA_938001985.1 uncultured Verrucomicrobiales bacterium
TTCCATGGAGCCACATTGCCATTACGACGAATCAAGCGAATGTTTAGTGAGGCCTCACCGGGAGCGCCTTCTTTTCCTTGTTCTAAGCTCTGTCTCAGCATGAGTGCTTTCGCTAATTCAAAACGGTCATCGCCAATTAAAATGTTGCTGACGATTTGATAAATGTCGTCATAAGTCACTCGAATTGCGTTGCCTTGTGAGCTGTTGGCCAAGCGTTCGACCGTTTTTTTAGCGACTAGCGCTACATAGAGCTGGTTCGCTTCTGTGAAAATCTGCTCATCCAAATCCTGGCCTTTTAAAAGACAAATGTCGGTCACTGTTGAACCGATAAGATCAGCAATCCCACCAATATTGAGGGTGTGTTCGGAAGCCCCGTGAACGATAGTGATGCTAGGCGCCGGCGTTGATGCGAGGCGAGCATGCCAAGGGAAGCGAGATTCGCTCGAACTATTGATAACAATATTACGAAGCGCAATGTCTTGAGCAGAGTTTTGAATGCGATTATACACAGTAAAGAAGAAGTTTAAAAGTTACGATAACTAGGAGATTAAATAAGTGCTAGGGGTGGATTATAGGTCGTCGTCGTCATAACCCTCGGATTCGAGAGCGGATGACTTTTGATATTCAGTGACGCGACCTTCAAAGAAGTTTTGCTCCCTCTTGATGTCCATCATTTCTGCTAACCAAGGGAATGGGTTGGAGCTGCTTTCATTCAGAGGAGCAAGTCCGCAAGATTCCAGGCGACGGTCGGCGATGTAGTCAATATACTGCTCGAACTCCACCACGGACAGACCGATAGAGCTAACCGGTAGACAGTCGCGAATGAATTCTTTTTCTAAGCGAATGCCTTCTGACATGGTGTCTCTAAGATCTTGTTTAAACTCAGGTGTCCAGATGTCAGGGTTTTCATTCACTAAATCCATTAAGAGGTTACGGAAAACCTCAATATGGTTCGATTCGTCACGAAGGGTGTATTGGAACATTTGACCAATACCCATGAACTTATTCTGACGATAGAGAGAGAGAATCATGCCGAATAGGCCGTAGAACTGAGTTCCTTCCATTACTTGACCGAATAGGAAGATGTTTTTCGCTAAATCCTGCTTATTCGAAGTGATGGTGAGGTCAATATCACGACGCATTTTTTTAGAATTCGAAACCACGAAGTTGTTTTTAGCCGTGATGGTTTTCACATCCTCAAACATCGCTTCACATTCGTGAGGGTTCAGGCCTAGTGATGAGATCATGTAGACGAGTGAGTCGGCGTGAATGTTCTCTTCGTGAGCATGACGACCCAGTACGAGCTTAAGTTCTGGGGCTGTGACGACTTCGCGAACCACGTGTAAAATATTGTCACCTACAATGCCTTCTGCTGCTGAGAAATAACCAATTCCCATCTTGATGATCCAACGCTCTACGTCAGAAATCTCAGTTCCTCTCCACTGCTCAATATCCTTTTGCATCTGGATATCTTCAGGCTCCCAGTGGTTGTTTTTCATCTTTTTATAGAGGTCATAAGCCCACTGATATTTGAGGGGGAGGATGTTGAAGAACATGGTTTCTTTACCATTGATAACCTTTTTAGCGGCAACTGCTTCTTGCGCTTTATCGGTATCGAGGTGGAAGGTTTTATCTCCAAGAGTGACTGTGGTTGTTGACATGATGAAAGTGGTGTTAATTAGGGAACTAAGGGAGGTTGATGATCCACTAACTTATTCTCTTGGTCAATAGGGAAATCCGTCATCTTGTATTTTAAAAAATAACAAAATACTACATATTGTGTTTTCGTGAAGATGGAGGCAAAAGTGAAAAGGGTGAAACCCTTGATTTTTCAACTGCTTATGGGCTTGTTCATGAAGCCAAATAGGGGAGGATTTTTTTTCAATATAAATTTTAATAGCTCAGGTAGTGTAAATTATTAAATTTTAGCCTAAATTTTAGAGTTGGGGTGCTTATTTTTTTAAATGCTCTGTATTTGTCAGCTAATTTTTATCTAAATATGCCATTCGTTTATAAAATTTATCTTTAAAATAGGGGGTGAATTAAGTTTAGAGTTGTAATTCTCATGTAACTGATACTTTTTAGCCACTGTTCTATACAATATGAAGCCTACCGAGACGTTAGCAGAAGAAAACTTGAATAAAGGTCGAACGGTTCGACTTTATCGTCATGATGGACATTATTTCCTTAATGTCAGTGACTATGATCAAGCCAGTACCTTTAAGTCAGGGTCTGCGGAGCTTATGGTAGAGATGAGCTTGCAGCCTTTTAGGCCAGCTAAGCAGCCCCATTTATTATTTGCAGGATTGGGGTTTGGTTATAGTTTGGCCAAGTCTGTTCAAGAATTAAGGCAGGAGAGAGCAACGTTCCGTGTGGTGGATGGCAGCCCGATGAGGAAGTGGCATAAAGAATTTTTTAAAGACTTGCATGGAGACAGTCTAGTGGATCCTCGCATTGAGTGGGATGACAGAAGAATCAAAGCAACGTTGAGCGAAAGCCAGGCTAAGTATTCCGCTATTTATTTTGATACAGTCAACTGTACCTGGGCCTTGGGTTATGACTCGAAGATGGTTGAAGACGCAACCGGATTGGGAATGTTGAAGTCTGCTCTTAAGAGTGGTGGGTTATTGGTAGTGCTCATGGATAGACCTGCACCCGGGATTTCTAAACGTATGGAGCGAGCTGGGTTTGATGTGGTGGTTGAGAAAATTCCCGTTTCTAAAAAAGGCAAGCAAACAAGATTTCACCATGTGTTTATTTGTCGAAAAGGAGCCTACGAGAGCCAGCATCGTTAAAAGTAGGTTGACTTACTTCTCTTAGATTAAGAATCTATATTTCACCATAATAGCTTATATTACATGGCATTAATTGTTCAAAAATACGGAGGCACGTCAGTGGGGTCAGTGGATCGCATTCTTAACGTTGCGCAACGCATCAAAAAGACTTGTGAAGCCGGGAACCAAGTGGTGGCTGTTGTCTCAGCCATGGGCGGAGTCACGGATAAGCTAATAGGCCTGGCTAACGAGATTAATCAAAACCCAGCGGAGCGTGAGTTGGATGTTTTGCTAGCGACGGGAGAGCAGCAATCGATTGCTTTAGTCTCCATGGCTTTACACAGTCTCGGGATTGATGCCGTTTCTTGTACGGGCAGACAAGCGGGAGTGGTGACCATCGGTTCTCATACCAAAGGTAAGATTGATAAGATTGAGGCTAATTATGTCAAAGACAACCTCAACGCTGGCCGTGTCGTTATTGTAGCTGGCTTCCAAGGGGTTCGTGAAGACGGGCTGATTCATACCTTGGGTCGAGGAGGATCTGATCTTTCTGCGATTGCGATTGCTCATGCTGTTGGTGCTGATTTATGCCAGATTTTAACCGATGTGGACGGTGTTTACACTTGTGATCCACGCGTGGTCAAAGATGCAAAAAAAATTAATACAATCTCTTATGACGAGATGCTAGAACTGGCCTCGAGTGGGGCGAAGGTGATGCAGTCGCGTTCAGTTGAGTTTGCTTCTAAGTATGGAGTTGTTTTTGAAGTTCGTTCTTCATTAAATGATAATCCAGGCACGATTGTTTGTGCCGAAAATGATTCTATGGAAACCGTTGTTATTCGTGGCGTCTCGATTGAGCGCAACCAAGCTCGTATTACAGTCACTGGGATTCCTGATAAACCAGGAAACTCAGCGCAAATCTTCACGGCCTTGAGTGAAGCTGAAGTTAATGTAGACATGATCGTGTCTAATAACACCCATGAAGGGTTGGCTAGGCACTCGTTCACCGTCTCAGACTCTGATTTAGCGAAGGCTTTAGCTTCTATTCAAGGACTCCTTCCTGACATCAGTTCAGAGGCTGAGGTTCTTACCGAAGCAGGCATGGCTAAGCTATCTGTCGTGGGTATTGGAATGAAATCTCATTCTGGTGTTGCTGCCAAAATGTTTGATGTTCTAGGTAAGGCTGGCATTAATATCGGGTTGATCACCACCTCAGAAATTAAGATATCCGTTAGCTTGGATGCTGCGAAGGCAGACCTTGCGGCTAACGTGATTCATGAGGCGTTTGACCTCAAGTCGTAACTTGTTTTATACCTAATGAAAGAAGCTACTGTATCCAGTCTAGTAAATGAAAAAGACGCTGAACTACTTAGGGGTGCAGAAGCTTATGTTTATTGGGAATATGAAGGCCAGCAGTTAAAGGCCTACAAGGTTCCGACCAAGCCCAGTTCTGAGGAGCTGAGGCCTGCTATTATTTTTTTACATGGGGGGCTTTGGGATCTTTCTCAGCCCGCTCAGTTTATCCCTCATTGTTACCATTTGAGTAACTATGATGCTGTTTGTTTTAGTGCGGAGTATCGTGTTCTCGATTCAGGAATGCAAACCCCACTGGATGCGGTGGAAGATGCACGTAATCTGGTGATTTGGGTTCGCGAAAATGCAGAGACCTTTGGGATTGATCCAGAGCGAGTGATTTTATCAGGGGCCGGTTCGGGTGCTCATGCTGTTTTAAATACGGCATTGAGGTCTAAAGCAGTAGATAAAAAAGTTAAGCTGCTCTCGGATCCTGACT
>CALLBE010000079.1 GCA_938001985.1 uncultured Verrucomicrobiales bacterium
GCAAGAGCGATGTCGACACGCTTGGAATACCCACGCACGAAGTTACTCGTCTCGCCTGAAGATTACTCAATACTAGGCTGTCACCTCATCGGTCCAGAAGCCTCGACCTTACTTCATCAAATTCTAATGCTCATGCATTTAAAGAACGATGTGCGAGAACTGCTGGAGATGATTTACATACACCCTGCGCTGAACGAATTGTTCTTACCTCCAGCGGTTGAGGTGATGGAGAAAATCAAAACGTTGAGTGAGTAGCGAAGCTAAAAGCCTCAGAGAGGCTTGAGTGAAAATATTCAATGGTTTGTCCAAGATTTACTGAGGGCGAACCATTTCTTTTCGAATTTTATTTCGAGGTGTTTTTTTAATATTAAAAAGTGGTGTGAATACACTGTTTGAAAAAGTATGAGAGTGCTAGGATGATTGATATGATCCACCTTATTAAGCTTAAATGTATTCTTTGTTGTGCCTCTTTTTTTAGCTTAATCATTGCCTCAATTGATCATAAGACTGATTCAACAGCCTCAGCTAAAAAGCCTAACTTTATTATTATCTACACCGATGATCAGGGCTATGGGGACTTGGGGTCATTTGGGGGAACTCACGTTTCAACACCTCATCTTGATAAATTAGCTGAGGAGGGCGCGAAACTTACCAACTTTTATATGGCGGCAGCTGTTTGCACACCGTCGCGAGCGGCTCTAATGACCGGTTCTTACCCCAAACGTGTCAACATGGCAAAGGGGGCTAAATTTGGGGTGCTTTTAGCGGGAGAAAAGAAGGGGCTTAACCCCAAAGAAATAACGATAGCTGAGGTTTTAAAAACACAAGGCTACAGCACAGGCATGTTTGGGAAATGGCATCTAGGTGATCAACCTGAGTTTCTGCCAACGAGACAGGGGTTTGATGAGTTTTGGGGGATTCCTTACAGTCATGACTTGCATCCATTTCACCCTCAACAAAAGCGTTATAAATTCCCATCCCTTCCTTTATTAAACCAAGAGACGGTTATCGAAGAAGACCCTGATGCTGATTATCTCACGAAACGTATTACAGAGAAGGCCGTTGATTTTATTCAAAGACATAAAGATTCGCCCTTTTTCTTATACATTCCACACCCTATCCCTCATCACCCTATCCATGCATCACCTCCATTTATGAAGTCGATTTCTCCCTCTCTGAAGGAGGCTCTGGCGAAGGAGGATGGCTTTATTGATTATGTGGCTAGAGGAAAGCTCTATAAAGAATCGTTAGAAGAAGTGGATTGGTCCGTTGCTCAAATTATTGATACTCTTAAACAATACGACTTAGACGAGAATACTCTAATCCTATTCACATCCGATAATGGACCCAGTCGTGGTTATGGTGCTGATAAAAAAGGGTATGGCAGTTCTGGCCCACTAAGAGGAGGGAAAGGCAGCGTCTACGAAGGCGGATCCAGGGTTCCAGCACTGGCTTGGTGGCCTACTCAAATACCTTCAAAAACAACGTCTGACGAAATCCTCTCAGCAATGGATATTTTACCAACCTTTGTGTATTTAGCAGGAACCATTCCGCCACAAGATAGGACGATTGATGGCAAGAACATCTGGCCAGTTCTCTCAGGGAAGCCTAATGCGAAATCCCCTCATGACGCTTTATTTTTTCATAAAGGAAATCAACTGAAAGCAGTCCGCGCTGGGGTTTGGAAGCTTCACGTGACGCAAGATAGGAAGAAAAACTGGAAAGCTAAGGAGTTATATAATCTGGCGTCTGACATAGGGGAGAAGCATAACGTATTAAGACAGCACCCAGAAAAAGTTAAGGAGCTATTGGCGAAGGTAAAAGAGTTTGACTTAGATATACGCAAAAATAACCGTCCCGCAGGTTTTGTTAAAAAGGCCCAGCCTCTTCGCCTCAAAAAAGACTGATCTATTTATTTAGCACTGGAGTGTTTCTATGCTGAAAAGGTATTAATAAATACTTAAAGTTGTTTGATTTAATTGAGATCAAATATCTATAATTGTTTTTTACTCGTTTTCTATCATGATATTTAGCTAGTATCCTTAGGGGAGATGTTCCCCTCTGAGTTTGCGAGCCGAGGTTTATCAACGTTAAGACCTCCGGTCTGCACACTAAGGAACATCAACCTTAAATCCAACTAGCTCACTCTCATTAACTTTGGCTCAAATAAGGGGGGCATCTGAAGCTCGCTGGAACTTTCTAACAATAAAGGGAATGGGGATTTACATTTATGAGTTGTCGAACTTTTGGGGGCATGCCACTATCCAACTCATAATTCAGGAAATGGAACATTCTCTTTCTAAAATAAATAGGTTTAGTAGAATAATATATCTCATTATTCTACTGCCAGTAGTTCTGTTTAAGCCTGTAAGTACAAAAGGGTGGCTTTCTCAGCCTGTTGAGATTATGGAGCCATTTATACCTTTTTGGGTAGAGCCCTTAAGGTATCATTCTTGGGATGTTGACAAACATTTACTTAATATTTTTTTAGCAGTTGTTATCTGTATCATATTAAAAATTACACTTTTTCAATA
>CALLBE010000080.1 GCA_938001985.1 uncultured Verrucomicrobiales bacterium
CAAAGACATTGTGACAGGGAAGACGTATTACGCACATTTGGGCAAAGACCCTGGAGCTAATGAACTCGCTGTGCTTTATTGGTTTAAGACCACTAGGCATCCAGATGGGTCTGCGGAGCTTGTGCCTTACCGTATTGATGATAACTCAGGAGTTGGAAGACAGATTGATATCGCTGATGTTAATAATGACGGTAAGCCTGATATTGTAACCAGTAATAAAAAGGGAGTTTATTTATTCCTACAGAAATAAGAGTTATTGCTATTATCAAGCTTCATTTCAAGGTCTGAAGTTATTGATTTAGTTGTTAATAAAAAAGAGCCACTCAATATAGAGTGGCTCTTTTATTAATATAAGCTGTAATTATTAAGAGTTAATAATTACAGCGAGTTCGTTATTCTAAAATCAGCTTGCTAGGCGCCGATGATACCATTCAAAGTATGGCTTGGGCGCATGATTTTCGATGCTTTTTCGTCATCAAATAGGTAGTATCCACCAGCGTCCTTAGCTTGTCCTTGAATGCTATTAAGCTCATTAACGATAGTTTCTTCGTTAGCTGTTAAGGCCTCTGCAATCGCTGAGAACTCAGATGCGAGTTCTGCGTCTTGTGTTTGCTTAGCCAATTCTTGAGCCCAGTAAAGAGCGACGTAGAAGTGAGAGCCACGGTTGTCGAGTTCCCCCGTACGTCTTGATGGAGCTTTGTTTTGCAAGAGGTAAGCTGTCGTTGCTTCGTCGAGAGTTTTGCCTAAAATTGCTGCTTTAGGATTATTCTCATGAGTCGATAAATGCTCTAGAGAAACCGCAAGGGCTAAGAACTCACCAAGTGAGTCCCAGCGTAGGTGGTTTTCTTCTAATAACTGCTCCACATGTTTAGGTGCAGAACCACCAGCTCCAGTTTCAAAAAGCCCACCACCATTCATGAGAGGTACGATTGAAAGCATCTTAGCTGAGGTGCCAACTTCTAAAATAGGGAAAAGATCCGTTAAATAATCACGGAGAACGTTGCCCGTAACTGAGATCGTGTCTAGCCCCTTAGCGATTCGCTCACAACTGAAGCGCGTGGCTTCGATAGGAGAGAGTATGTGTATTTCCAAACCATCCGTGTCGTGATCGCCTAGGTATTGACCAACTTTTGCAATCAACTGAGCGTCGTGAGCTCTGTCTTCGTCGAGCCAGAAAACAATAGGAAGGCCTGTTGCTGTCGCACGGTTCACAGCTAATTTAACCCAATCTTGGATAGGGGCATCTTTCACCTGGCACATTCTCCAGATATCACCAGCTTCAACGTTATGAGACATCAAGGTGTTGCCAGCTGCGTCAATGACTTCAACTTTGCCAGCGCTTGGGATTTCGAATGTTTTGTCGTGTGAGCCGTATTCCTCAGCTTTTTGAGCCATGAGGCCGATATTAGGAACGGTTCCCATCGTTGTTGGGTCGAAAGCTCCATTTTCTTTACAGAAATCGATGGTGGCTTGATAAACGCCAGAGTAACAGTGATCAGGAATCACGGCCAAGGTGTCTTGAGACTTACCTTCTTTATTCCACATCTGACCAGAGTTTCGAATCATGGCAGGCATAGAGGCGTCAATGATGACGTCACTAGGAACGTGCAGACAGGTGATTCCTTTGTCTGAGTTGACCATGGCGAGGTCTGGACCATTGGCAATTGCTAGGTCGATGTCGCTCTTGATGGCATTTTGTTTTTCTTCAGAAAGAGTGGTTATCTTGGCATAAACGTCACCCAAGCCGTTGTTGGCGTTGATGCCAAGATCAGCAAACTCGGAAGCGTACTTTTCGAAGACGTCAGCAAAGTATGTTTCAACGGCGTGGCCAAAGATGATAGGGTCAGAAACCTTCATCATCGTGGCTTTCATGTGTAGAGAGAATAAGATGTTCTGCTCTTTAGCCGCTTTAATTTGGTCGTTTAAAAATGCTTTGAGTGCTTTTTTGCTTAAGAAGGAGGAGTCAATGACTTCGCCTTCCAGTAATGCGAGTGAATCTTTAAGGATGGTTTCGTTGCCAGAAGCGTCAGTGTGCTTGATCTGGACTGAAGTTGCGGATTCAATGGTTACGCTTTGCTCATTGGCGCAAAAGTCGTTTTCGCTCATCGTGCTGACATGAGAAGCGGAGGATGATGACCATTCGCCCATGGAGTGTGGATTAGCTTTCGCAAATTCTTTCACTGCTTTTGGTGCACGACGATCGGAGTTGCCCTCACGTAGAACAGGGTTCACAGCTGATCCCTTAATCTTGTCATAGCGACCCTTGATGTTTTCTTCCTCAGCATTGGTTGGTGTTACTGGGTAGTCAGGCAGAGCGTAGCCGTTTTCTTGCAATTCTTTAATTGCGGCCAAAAGTTGTGGAAGGGAGGCTGAAACGTTAGGGAGTTTGATGATGTTGGCTTGCGGTGTTTTTGCCAAATCACCTAAGGCGGTCAGATTGTCCGTAACGCGTTGATCTTCTTTTAGAAATTCAGGGAAGTTGGAGATGATACGTCCTGCTAAAGAAATATCGCTGAGCT
>CALLBE010000081.1 GCA_938001985.1 uncultured Verrucomicrobiales bacterium
ATGGAGCTCCTTCTGAGTGTATGGAAAAATAGCAACCTTAAACTTCGCTTGATAAAAGCGCTTAACCAAGCGGATCAGCTCAACACTCACCCCTTTTAATGAGGCCTGATCTTTTAACGTTTCGATCTCAGCTAATGCCTCGGCCTTAGTAATATTCAAACATTCAAAACCTTGAGCATCACTCTCCTCTGAGCCCTCCAACAGCTCTCGCCGCTTTTGCTGTCGATGCTTCAACCAAAAGCCAACAATAACCAATCCAAGTACCAAGAAGCCACCGCTCGCCAGAACAGTCGTCCACGAAAAACCCTGTTCGACTACAATCGGTTGTAATTGATTAAAAGAATCGACCATACTCCTTAGCGTTTAGATTGACGGATTAATAACTGATGCAAGGGAGGCAAAAAATCCTCTTCAATAAAGATATCCACCACATTCACCTTAGCCTGAAGAAGCGCTCCTCGCATTCTCTCTCGTCTCGACTGCATCTTCTCGGCATAAGCTTCTCTTAACGACTGACGATTCGTATTCACAAGCACACTCTCACCACTCTCCGGATCCATGAGTGAAACTCGCCCCACCGCTGGCAATGTCACCTCTAAAGGGTCAATCAACCGCGCGGCTAAGACATCATGTTTTTGTGCTAACGCCTTGAAGCTTTTTTCAGGAAGACGATGCAAAAAGTCTGAAATAAAGACAATCATGGATTTACGTTTCAACCACTGCTGAAGCTTACGGCTCGCTGACTCCAGACCGGTTCCAACCTCCTGCGACTCAAACATCAGGGTTTCACGAATCAATCTTAGCAAGTGCTTTCGGCCTTTGACTGGCGGGTAAAACTTCAACCCTTCATTGGCGTACAAAAACAACCCCACTTTATCATTATTCTGCAAAGCACTGAAACCAAGGGTTGCCACCAACTCCGCAGCGATTTCTCGTTTAGAAAACTCACCTGAACCGCAAGCAATGGAGCTGGATATATCAACGGCTAAAATGACGGACAGCTCTCGCTCTTCCTTAAAACTTCTTACATAGGGATCACCCGTACGAGCCGTGACATTCCAATCAATGAAACGAGTCTCATCGCCAGCATGATATTCTTTAAACTCATCAAAATCCAGCCCTTGCCCTTTAAAAGCAGAATGGTACTCGCCGGAAAAAGCCTCACGAGCCAGCTTAAGCGCCCGAAGTTCGATCTTGCGAACTCGGCTCATAATCTCTTCCGCAGAGAAGGTGTCTGTTTCAACCATAGGCATCCGAACTAAACGCTAATTGATAACATTAAGGAACCGGCGTAAAACTTAAGATACTTTGTATAATTTGATCGGAGGTCAGCTCCTCAGCCTCGGCCTCATAACTCAACAAGAGACGATGCCTGAGAACATCTGGAGCCAAGTCTTTAATGTCTTGCGGCAAGACAAAACCACGCCCTTGCATAAAGGCATTGGCCTTAGCCGCCATGGCTAAAGAAATCGTCGCTCTCGGAGATGCTCCAGAGCGAATCAAGGGCTTGAGGTCAGCGCTGGAAGGGTTTCGCGTTTGGTGAACCAACTCAACGATATACTTCTTAAGGGCATCATCCATAAACACCTGATTCACCAACTCTCTACTTTCTAAAACAACCGAGGGATCTACTACGGGTCTAGTATCCTCAAGAGGGGTGGAAGCGGCCATGCGCTCCAAAATCACAAGCTCCTCTTCCTTATCCGGATAATCCACGGTCACTTTAAAGAGGAAGCGGTCCAGCTGAGCCTCGGGAAGGGTGTAAGTCCCTTCTTGATCAATGGGGTTTTGAGTCGCTAATACTAAAAACGGGTTGGGTAATTTATGCGTATTTTCACCCAGAGTCACCTGATTCTCCTGCATCGCCTCTAGTAAGGCTGACTGTACTTTAGCAGGGGCACGGTTGATTTCATCCGCTAAAACAATATTTGCAAATATAGGCCCTAACTTTTCAATAAAGGTACCATCATTAGGTCGATAGACCATGGTCCCTAAAACATCTGCAGGTAAAAGATCTGGTGTGAACTGAATCCGGGAGAAATCAACATTCAATGAACCCGCTAATGATTTAACCGCCAAGGTTTTTGCCAAACCAGGAACCCCTTCTAGCAAAACATGCCCATTACAAAGCAAGCTGTTAATCAGCCTTTCAACCAAATGGGTTTGCCCCACCAATACCCTGCCCATCTCATCGCGAAGCGATTGGGTCCAGGGTGATATCTCTTTAATCTTTGCGTTTAGAGTCTCCGTATCCATGCCTAACTTAAGGAGCGTTTAAAGGGGGATCTTTTATTTAAAGAATCTTAAAAATGATTTTTCCACATCATGGACTCAACAGGCAGATGCGTTTTGTCATTATACTTAGCGCTCCCTTTTACATTATAAGGAGTCAAGATTTCACCCTCGACCAAGAAGTAAATGATTTGACCAATCGGCATCCCTTCATAAACACGAACCGGCTGCTTAACAGAAATCTCAAGTGTCCAGTAATTTGAAAAACCAACATCACCTTTTCCAGCGGTGGCGTGAATATCAATCCCCAATCGTCCCACCGATGATTTACCTTCTAAAAAAGGAACCGTCGTATGGGTCTCTGTATACTCAATAGTGGATCCCAAATAATTAATACCCGGTTCTAAAACATAGCCTTCCTCAGGAATCTCAAAATGCTCAATTTTATTATGCTTTTTAGCGTCCAACACTCGGTCAGTGTAGGTTGCCAAATGCTTACTCAAGTGCACATCATAACTGTTACTCCCCAAACAACTGCGATCATAAGGTTCTAGTAAGATATCCCCTTTATCAATTGCTTCTAATATGGCCTTGTCAGATAAAATCATTTTTTAAGAGCTAAACGCTTTTCCCTTCAATCGAAAACAAAAAAGAAGCTTCTCCTAGGAAAAACTTCTAATAAGGATCACACACGCCCTTTATTTAAAATTAAAGGACGGTATTTTTAAGATTCAGAGCTTCACTTTAGCGAACCTGTCCGTTTCCACGAATTCGGTACTGATAAGACGTCAGCTCTTTCAGACCCATAGGGCCTCTCGCATGAAGCTTGTCGGTTGAGATTCCGATTTCCGCACCAAAACCAAACTCTTCGCCATCACTGAAACGAGTCGAAGCATTGTGGAAAACACAGGCTGAATCGAGCTCGTTTAAGAAACGCTCAGCATTGGCTTTGTTTTCGGTGATAATGACTTCCGAATGTTGCGAGCTGTATTCATTGATATGAGCAATGGCCTCATCTAAAGATTTAACCACTTTTACAGACACCACATAATCTAAATATTCGGTGGTCCAATCCTCTTCCGTTGCCACCTCAATACGGCCTCCCAATATCTCTTGCGTGGCTTCGTCACCTCGAATCTCAACCTCGTGCTTCAACCACTCATCCGCAATTTGAGGGATAAAAACTTCAGCTACGGATTCATGAACCAGCAAGGTTTCCATCGCATTACAGACAGAAGGCTTCTGAGTTTTGGTATTATCAACCACCTCAACAGCCATCGCGATATCAGCTTCTGAATCCACATAAGCATGGCAAATCCCATTATAATGCTTAATCACAGGCATGCGAGCCGCGGTAACAACGGCGTTAATCAACGCAGTTCCACCACGAGGAATAATCAGGTCCAAATACTCATCCATGCCTGCCATGACGTTCACTGAAGCTCTGTCTGTAAATGGAATCAATTGAATTGCTCCCTCTGGCAAACCTGCTTTAGCCCCGCCCTCTTGAAGCGCTTGGGCAATGATTCGGTTGGAATGGATAGCCTCTGACCCTCCTCTTAAAATCGTAGCGTTTCCTGATTTCAAACACAAAACAGCCGCATCGGAAGTCACATTAGGTCGGCTCTCATAAATGATACCAATCACGCCAATCGGCACTCGAACCTGTTCGATTTCAATGCCATTAGGGCGTGTCCATTTATCCAAAACATTGCCCACAGGATCTGGGAGTGTTGCCACTTTTTCAATACCAGCCGCGATCGCATCGACTCTAGCTTCATCTAGTCTGAGACGGTCGACCATGGCGTCACTGAGGCCTTTCTCTTCAGCCGCCTCGAGGTCTTTTAAATTCTCGGCAATAATCTCAGCCGTCTTTGCTCTCAACTCCACAGCCATTGAGCATAAAATTTCATTCTTTTGAGCTTCACTTAAAATCGATAATCGATGAGCAGCCTGCTTGGCCTTCTTACCCATTGCATAAATCTCTTCCTTAACAGTCTCTGGAGTCATGTGCCTAGAATGACTTTTTATTCCAACCAGACAACTCGAAAATCAAATTGAAATCTGCCCGCCTGCTACTTGGTGAACAGGTAGCTGAGAAAATCGATCATTGGACATCCAATCCAACTGCGTTGTGGTGATGAATTTCTGAGCATCTTCAGGCAACGCAGACAGCATCGCATTCCTCCGGCGGTGATCCAGCTCCCCAAAAACATCATCGATGAGATAAAGCGTTTTCTTTTGTGACTGAGATCTCAACAACTCGCCCTGCCCCAACTTAAGGGAAATAGCCACAGAGCGCTGTTGCCCCTCACTGCCAAAGGTTTTTACTTTTTTATCATTCAACTGAATGCCCAGATCATCCCGATGAGGCCCCACCGAGGTGATACCCATTCGCTTATCCCTCTCCAGATTCTTTGCAAAGGCCTCCCCTAATGCCTCTGAAACAGAAGGTTCATAAGTTAACGAAAGGACTTCGTTTGATTCTGAAATCTGAGCCAAGGAGGCCGCGACAAATGGATTAATCAACTCCACCAACTCTCGGCGATATTCTATAATAAGCTCGCCCTCTTGAACCAATAGTTCCGTATAAATATCCAACTCTTCTTTGGAATTGGAATGGTTTTTCAACAACACATTACGAGCTCTCAATGCTCTTGTGTATCGCTTAAGCGCCAACCGATAAGTCGGGTTAAGCTGAGTCGCCAAAAAGTCCAAGTAACGCCGCCTCACCTCGCCCGAAGCTCTTATCAAATCCAAATCCTGATTGCCTATCCAGACAACCAGTCCCGAGTTCTCCAGATAGTGAGCATTGCGCTTAATAACCTCACCATCGAGTGTTAATGCCGCTTGAAGCGCTCTCTTTTGAGCCTCTAGCTGACCGTAATCAAAGCGATATTCATGCGCTCCGTATTCGCCAGCAATACCGCAGGACTTAGCCTCGAAGTTAATGAAATCTTTAGGCTTGGAAGATCGCGGCGATTGCAACCGCATTAAAATGCAAATAGCCTCTAAAATAGACGTCTTTCCTTGAGCGTTATCACCTACAAACAAAGCCCCCTCAGCTGGCAAATCTATCGCCAGCTGCTCGTAACAACGAAAATTCAAGAGTCGTAAGCTTTTTAACACTTCATAAAAAGTCGTGACAAAAGCCCCCTTAGTCAAGCAGGCTCGTCATATAAAAATGAAAGAACCGCTTTTTTTCAAAAAACGAGTT
>CALLBE010000082.1 GCA_938001985.1 uncultured Verrucomicrobiales bacterium
ATTAACATGAACTCCCCCAAGATAACACTCACCCTTTTACTCTCTTTCCTCTCCCTAGCTCTTTCGACCCAAGTGGCCGTGCTTGGGTATCATGACTTTTCGGAGGAGTTACCAGAAACCGAAATGCGTATCAAAACCTCTAAGTTTGAAGCGCAAATGAAGGCACTGCAGCGTTTAAACATCAAAGTCATTTCACTCCAAGAATTCAGCGACTGGAAATCCGGAAAGATTGAGCTCCCCAAATATTGCGCCCTCATCACCATTGATGACGGCTGGAGATCCGTCTACACCGACGCTTTTCCCATATTAAAAGAGCTGAACTACCCCTTTTCCATCTACCTTTATAAAAACTACGTGGGCAAGGGCGACCGCTCGCTCTCCATTGCCATGATTCAGGAAATGCAAAAAAATGGGGCCACCATTGGCAGTCACTCCGTCTCCCACCCTCTCCCTTCGCAATACAAAGTAAAAAAGAACCAAGGTGATGAGGTCTACACCACTTTCTTGAGTTCCGAATTCACAGACTCCAAGGAGTTCCTTGAAAAAACCTTCAACACCACGATTGAATCCTACGTTTACCCTGGCGGTTATGTTGATTCACTCATTCCAGTCATGGGAAAAAAAGCAGGCTACCAATACCTCTTCACCGTAAAACCTGGTAAAGTCAGTCGTGAAAGCGACAACACCTTATTGCCTCGTTACGTCATCTTAGGCAATCACGATCAGTACTTCAAACTGGCCACCACCTTTATAGGAAAAAACCGTGGGGAATCTCTCCAAGGCACTCTTATTCAGAATTTTAAACTGCCGGTCACACCAGAACCTGAAAGCCTAATCAAAACCCGACTACCAGTCATTTCCATTAATTATAAAAAGGCGAAAATCAACCCAAACAGCATAAAAATCAAACTCTCAGGATTTGGTAAAATACCACTTAGCATTGATCAAGCCAGTGGTATCGCTTCTTGGAAAATCAACCGAAAACTCCGTCTCCCTAGATACACCGTATTCATCGAGTATAAAATCCTAAACAGCTCTCAAGTGCTCAAGAAGCAGTGGGCGTTCAACATTGATCAATCGGCACTATACCTTCCGCAATTAACGCCTTAAGAAACCCTTAAGACAAAATCGCATCCGCAATCAACACCGCTGAGTCAGGTTTCGCAATTCCAAAGGCAGCCTCACTCAATCGCTTCAGCTCTTCAGGTGAGTTCAAAGCCTCTCCAACCAAAGCTTTTAGGCGGGTCGAATCCAACTCTTTTTCTTGTTGTAGCGTAGCCGCTCCAGCATCCACAAAAACTTGCGCATTATAAGTTTGATGGTCATCAGCCGCGTAAGGGAAAGGAACCAATAGACTAGGCTTTCCTAAATAAGCAAGTTCACTCAGAGTCGACGCCCCCGAACGAGCAATCACAAAATCAGCCAACGCCAACGCCTCTGGCATTTGAGCACAGAAGCCAATCACATGATAACCCACGACGTCGTCGGCAAGCAATCCCTTAACTCGCTCCTCATCTCTAGGGCCCGCAATATGAAGCACTTGAATATTCTCATTCTCATTAAGCAATAAGGAGAGTCCTTCCACACAGAGAGTATTCAGCCCTTGTGCTCCTTGACTTCCGCCAACAATCAACACGGTCTTCTTAGCTAAATCCAATCCCCAGATTTTAGCGACATCCTCTCGCCTCTGACTCTCTTGAATCTCCTCACGAACCGGTGTTCCCACCTCAAGCGTTTCTTTACCTTTAAAAAATCGGCTGGCTGCAGACGTTCCCAATAAAATCTGATTGGCGAACTTAGACGTCATTATATTAGCTCTTCCTGGGAAAGCATTCGAATCATGAATCAAGGTCTTGATACCGAGTTGCTTAGCTGCACAAACAGGCGCAAAGCTGGTAAAACCGCCCATACCCAACACGGTATCATACTGCCCTTGCTTGAGAACGTTTCTTGCCACTAAAACCGCCTTCAAAAGCTTCCATAAGAAACCCAACATCCCAATTGAAAAGGTTGCAGGTTTAGCAATCGCATCGACTTCAAGAAAATTTAATTCTCGGTACTTCTCGGACGCCTGAGCATCAATTGCTTTTTTAGAAATCACCAAAGTCACCTCATGTCCTCGGTTTTTCAACTCTTGAGCCACCGCAATACCAGGAAACAAATGCCCCCCAGTTCCACCGCAAGCGATGAGGACTTTTTTCACACCTTCTGAACGCTTCATTTCCATTATTCAGATACAAAGTTAATGATAGAATCTTGATTGAAATCACGAATAAGCTGCTCAGCCACCACTTGGCCCTCAAAGAATAATTGAACTTTCAACAACCCAGGCGCCACCTTAACCGTCAATGACATTGGTGTTTTCCCCTGACTCACCTCAGCACCACTTTTATCATAAACCTTAAAAGTTAGTCCCTGAGGTCTAGAGCTGACAGTCAAAGCGTGCTCAACCTTTTTCCCTTTATTTTCCACTGGGGGTTTCTCTGCTAATGAAAGAGAAAAAACGGCGCCCAAAAGGACAAAAAACTTAAGACAGCTCAACATGACTCGCATCTTTTAACCCACACAAACGATAAAATCAAACTCATAACCCATCAGGTTAGAGAAGACGCAATTACTTCACCTCGTAAGGCTCTAACCAAGCCGCTGCCGTCGTCACTAAAAACAAAGGAGATTTCTCAGGATCAACCCATTTAATAAGCTTCTTAAGAACTTTCTCAGGCAGGGCCGTGCATCCAACCGTTGGACGCTCTCCTTTGTCTCGCCAAATGTGAATGAAGATAGCTGAGCCCGCTCCTTTTTTCCTCAACGGAGCTGTATTGTGTTTAACAAAGAGCTTAATTTTGTGAGCAGGATCATCTTGCTTCATCTGCTGAGATTTCTCCCAATCCGTATTCGGAAGGCGGTGAAGACG
>CALLBE010000083.1 GCA_938001985.1 uncultured Verrucomicrobiales bacterium
TAAAATACGACTCCCCATAAAGCGTCACAAAGTAACTATGCGGCGCGTAATGAAAAACACTCATGCCGTTGCCATAAGGACTATCAAGCTCAGGCCCCAAAGACTGGATTAATAAGTCAACCGCAGTTTCATAATCTTCGGGAAGGTATTTCCTTAAAACCTCAGCGGTTCGCTTCGCTCGATCTTGTAATTCAAACGAAGGCAATTGAGCACTAACCTCTGAAACAAACTCTGCCGATTTAAATAAAGGGTGCACTCCTTTAATTTGCGCCGCAATCGACGCAATCACCGCCTCATTAAACTCGTCTTTGAGTAATGACATCCGAGTCGAGCGCCACCTAAATTACGAAACGCTGGCTCGGCGTAGCTTGTCCATGATAGCCAAGCCCAACCCCTTATCCGAACAAGGCTCTGCTATGATTTCATCCACACCTGACTCATCGAGCTTACGCATTGCAAAGAACAGACGCACCGCAGCCTCTGCCAACTTGCCAGAACCTGGACTCAGCATTTCACAGGCTTTCCAATCATACTTGGATTTAAATCCTTTGGCATCGCCACTGTAAGACAAAAGGCCATAGGATTTATTAGGATCTGGTTTAAAATCAGCAAAATCTTCTATCAATCTCAACGGCGTCACTGGTGCATAATGCGACGCTAACTGCCCAGGGGCTTCAGGACTTTTTTCATCCAATACTGGCTTCACTTTATTCACCTTTCCAAACTCTCGCAAGTCTTCACGGAGAACAGGCCCGTATCTTAATATATTAATAATCGCCTTTTTACCCTCTTCAGGCGGCGCCTCGATACTGATGATGGTACTCTCCAAACCGTTGAGGCAAGCGCCTCCATCAATAATTAAAGGAATACGACCATTCAGCTCTTTTTGAACTGCCGAAGCCGAGGTTGGACTGATTCGACCAAAACGGTTAGCACTGGGTGCCGCGAGTGGGCGCCCTATTTTTTTAAGAATCTTCTTCATCACGGGACTTTGAGGACAACGCACCGCAACTGTCTCTAGTCCACTGGTCACCAAATCCGAAATATCGGCCTGCTTCGGCAAGACAATAGTCAATGGACCAGGCCAAAATTTATGCACTAACTTATCCACCGTCCCTTTAATATCCTCAGGCACAGACGCCACTTGCGAAAGCTTTGCCGCCGATTCAATATGAACAATCAAAGGATCAAAGCTAGGTCGCTCCTTAACTTCGAAGACCTTAGCCACAGCCTCGGAATTGGTTGCATCAGCAGCCAAGCCATAAACGGTTTCCGTCGGTAATGCCACCAGCTCACCGGCCGCCAGCTTATCCGCAGCAGCGAGGACGACAACGTCGCTCGCATCAAAATCGGCAATCATGGTTTCAGTCTCGTAATTATTCATCGGTACATCATTATTTTTATTGGTCTTCTAAAAAAATACTTTTATATCGCTACCCGTTAAGAAAGATAGTTCAATAACAGCGATGGAAGTTCTTTGCCAAGGTGAATTTAAACACGACCCAAAAAACATTATCCTTATAGGGTTCATGGGTTGTGGAAAATCTGCAATCGGAAAAGAGCTTTCCCGTATCCTCAACTACCCTCTGATCGATATCGATCACGAAATTGAAAAAACTGAGAATAAAACCATTCCTGAGATTTTCAGTGAAGTCGGGGAAGCAGGATTTAGGCAAAAAGAAACCAACCTACTGGACCAACTGATTGCCCAAAACCCATCAAAATCAATCATCTCCACCGGCGGAGGCATTGTCATTGCCCCTGAAAACCAGAAAAAACTAACGAACCTAGGCTTCACCGTTTGGCTCAGCGCAACCCCTGAAACCATCATGCAGCGCATTCAAGGCTCCAGCCGTCCTCTGCTTCAAACCAAAGACCCTCTCGGAACCATCAAAGAACTCTTAACCCAAAGAGAGTCATTTTATAAAAACACTGCGAAGGTTCAGATTGAGACTGATGACCTCCTCATCCCAGAAATCGCTTCCGGTGTTCTCGAGACCGCTCGATATCACTTTTGCCGCTAATTGACTTCTCCTCTTAGTTACGAAACAAAAAAAGACACACCATCAGGTGTGTCTTTTTTTATTAAACTTTAAGGTCTTAGCCCGAAATTAAGCAAGACGCTTGTAATGCTGAAGGTAAACACCTTCTTTAATCTTAAGTACTTCTTTTACTTTAGAAACAATCTCAGCTTCACCAGAAAATTCATAGCGAACATAAAAACCACCCGCTAACTTGCGTGAGTTGTATGAAAACTCCTTACGTCCAAGGTCTTCAACTGACTTAACCTCAGCACCTTCATTCTTCATAACCTCAGCGACTTCATTGCTAAAGTCTTCGACTGATCCCTCGTATCCGCGAGTATCTAAAACAATAATTCCTTCGTAGTTATATGCCATAACAGATTAATACTAATTCTCGCTCAGGATTATCCTATGCAAGGGGTGAAGAATCTGACGAGTTCTAGAATGAAAGACAAGTATATTCTTCATATTATAAACACTTTAATGCCCACTGGGCTAAAAACGCCCAGATAATCCTTAGATAAAACCTCCATTTTAGCTTCGACAACGCATTAAAAAGAGGCCACCCAAGGAAGGCTATTAGTTGGCAAAAGTCATTTCAACCTGCTTAATCACAGGCTTAGATACATTTTTTGTCTTGTCTGTTAACCTAAGCTCAAATTTAAACCCATAACCTTTTGGCAAACCGCTGAGGTCTAATTTAGCTTTTGTTTTGGCTACCTGCTTTGAGAATCCATCAATATAATCATAAGATTCTGAAATATTCTCCCAGTCAGTCCACTGGTTAATTTCACCATCCTTATTCGTATCAACCCCCACTCTTGCTTCTACCGATTCAACCCAAGGACCTGTACTCACACTATCAGAGTTGCACTGCGTCGCTAAGTAAAACTTACCTTCTGCAAACATAATATCAGGATCTGGATGACCTTTTCCTAAGCTTCCGCAAAAACGAAACTTCTCATCAACGCTAGAAGCAGTAAACCAGCCGGTCTTAATCCTACCCTTCTTAGGGTGGTAGTCTCCAAATAGATAGTACTGCCCACCTATCGCTATAGCAGCCCAATCACCATAAGCATCTTGTTTAGGTTTATGAACCTCGTATTTTGCAATTCCTGTTGGAAACCTCGCTGGATCATCTTTAGCCCAATGAGGGTGCTTATAGGTTTTAAAGATTCCCGTTGGTTGAGTTCTTTCATCTACCGAATAACCTTTAACCTCAAAAGGGGTCTTACCGCCATCCTTACTCGTTGCTCGAATCGCCAATGGCGAGTCGTAAGAGTGCGTTTTTGCGTTAATAGGAGACCAATCCTCAGCTATTAAATTAAAGGTACCATTCAAGCCTCTGATCACAACACAATCGGAACCATCCGAAGGATCATTAAAAACCAACCCAACATTCTCACCCAGCTCACCGTCTTTTAAATCAGCATCGATCAACAAATGAGGATCTTGGTCATTTGGAAAATCATAATACAAGTAAGCCACACCATCCAACGATTCCGCGGTCGTCATCCATTTACTTTTATCGCCAGAGACCTTTCCATAATGAACCCAACGTTTCATATCTCTACTATGCCAAGCATGATAACCGCCATAAGCATCATTGAAGGCATTATAAATCCCTTCGTTCTTAGGGCGTCCTGAAATGGCATTAAACTGATTCGGGTCTGGTGTTGAATAAACCGGAGATTCGTAACCTTCTAACTTCACAGGTTTTTCAAATAATTTGGCCGCACCCTTTAATTGCTGATATCGTCCAAAAACCCAGTAATTTTTAGGTCCCATTTGAAGAAAAACAGGCGCATCCTTTAAGTTCTTTGGAATGATTTTTGACGTTGGCTCCCAGTTTAACCAATCGGGTATTTGATCGACGATCAAGCCAGTTGCTGATTTTTTCTGCTCAAAGGTTTTCGTCACGCTCTGCACCAGCACCGATCTTTTCTCTTTGGAAGCAACCGTTCCTTGTTCTATGGCAAGGTCGGGGGTTTTAATCACTGATTTCTCCCACTCTGATTGGGAGTTTATTACCCAAGCACTCAACTGATTGAGTGCCAATAACGATAGAAAAATGGGCTTATTCATCCTAAGAAACTCTCGAAACCAACCTCGCAAGTCAACCCCACTTTTCTTACAATAAAAAAACTAGCAGCAGTTAACGACGAGTAAAAGTAACGCGATTACGCCTCTAGATTTAAATACTGCTTAGGCCTTTTCACGGCACTGGGGTCATTGCGTAATTGCCTGAACCACTTCAACGCCTCCGTTGGCTGTACCCATTGCTTCGCTTTAGGAACCTTTCGGTATTTTCTAAAGTTTTCATGACGATACGCCTCTCCAAATCGATTCACAACGGTCTCCTCATAGGCAATCAGCCAGTCAAGAAAAGGAAGCGAGGCCTTGTATAACTCTTTTTTACGAGCAGGCTGTAAGTATTCTTTAGCCCAAGCCCCAGGGATGGGGGTTTCTTTATTTGATGACCAAATAAAACAGCGGCGGCGTGGACGAACAAAGGTAAAGCCTCCATCTGGCCCATACCATCCGGCACAAGCCCCATAGAGTTCAATGTGACCGTTTTGCCAAGGCAATCGATAGCAGCTGGTTCCCTTGAGACCTTTCGAGGGACTGCGCTCAAACCCTTGCTCTTTG
>CALLBE010000084.1 GCA_938001985.1 uncultured Verrucomicrobiales bacterium
AACCCACTCTCTGCAGCGACCTCCTTGGCCGTGTTGAAGCACATTGAAGAGGAAAACTGGTTGGGGAATGTTAAGAAAAAATCAACGTTCATCCAACAAGAGGTCGATAGCTGGGACTTGCCTGTTGTTAAGGAGCTCAAAGGTATTGGGTTTTTATTAGGGTTCGAGCTCGATGGAGACCATCTTGACGTTCCTGAAGGCCAAACTCCAGCTGGCTTAGTGGTAAATCAGTTAATGCAAAACGGCTTGTTAACCGTCATGGCTGGCACTAACATTGTTCGATGGTTGCCGGCGCTAACTGCCAATAAGGAGGAAGTTAAAGAGGCCTTAGCGATCATGAAGGATACGCTTCAAACTTTATCAAAATAAAACGTTATGGACGTCACTGAAACACCATTCAATTCATTTGTATTGAGACAAGCCCAGACCGCTGGATTTTTCTTAGGACAACTGCCTGATCCAAAAACAGGTCAAAAGGTCATCCGAAAAGAAGCGGCAGCTCAAGTCATCCAAGATCTTAAAATGTTTGAAAAGAAGTGTGAAAACAACTTAACAAACGAAGAAGAAACTTTACTAACCTCAGCTATCTCTAATCTAGTAAAACTGCTAGAAAAAGTTGAATCCACATCAACCAACTAATAAAAACATGTCTAAACCTTTCTTTATATTGGGACCCTGCGCACTTGAGAACGAAGAGTTCGCGTGGGATGCTGCACGTCGAATCAAAGCCATTGCTGATCGTTTAGATATTGAGTGGTATTTTAAAGCTTCCTTTGACAAGGCGAACCGAACATCAGTCGATTCATTCCGTGGGGTGGGTATTCAAGAGGGAACGCGTATTTTAGGTGAGATCTCAAAAGAGCTGAACGTCCCTGTAACAACTGACATTCACACGGCCGAGCAAGCTGAGATCGCAGCCGAGCGTATTGATTTACTTCAAATCCCTGCATTCCTATGTCGTCAGACTGACTTGATTGAAGCGGCGGCTAAAACGGGTCGAATCATCAATGTTAAGAAAGGTCAGTTTTTAGCGCCAGGAGATACGGTCAATATTGCCAACAAGCTGAAAACATTTGGTTGTGAAGATTTTTACATAACAGAGCGTGGCACCACATTCGGTTATAACAACTTAGTGACGGATATGCGCAGTCTTTACTGGATGCGCCAAGAGGGTATTCGTGTGATTTTTGACGCAACTCACTCCGTTCAACGCCCCGGAGGCATGGGGGGGGCGACTGGCGGTGATGGAGAGCTAGCGCCAGTGTTAGCTCGAGCTGCTGTCGCAACAGGTACAGATGGTGTCTTCATGGAGACACACCCTAACCCAGCAGAAGCGATGTCAGACGGACCTAACCAAATTCCTTTGGATGAAATTGAGTCTGTACTGAAGACGCTATTGAAGGTGAGCGAAGCGGTGTCTTAAGTTTTTTCTATGAGATTTCGATGCTTATATCTGCTTAGTTTTGGGCTTTCTTTCGCTGCATTCAGCGAGAGTTGGTTTAAGGATACGCAATTTAAGCAAATCGTTTCTCAGCAAGTCGGGTCAGCAGTTCAGTCGACTTCACAAGCGTCTTTTTTTGTCGCTGAGGGCGAGATGTTCATGATCTCTCCTGCTTTTCAATTCAATGATCAAGCTGGGGACGCGTACTCTCTTGTTTTTAAAAATGCCTCAAGGCTAGAAACAGCGAACAGTGATTGGCTGGTTTCGAGGCATGGGTTAGTAATGGGGTTTGCTCAAGGGCAACTGCAGGCTTCCAGCGCCGTCATTGATCTTGATGAAAGAAAGGGATGGTTAGCGGGTCCTGTCAGAGGTGTTTTCACCCTGCTTAATCAAAAAAAGAGGTCTCAGACCTCAAAAGCTCCGAGCACTCTCTCAAATTTAAATTCAGCGGCAAGCGGAGGTAAAGGCCTCACGGGAGCTAAGGTTACAGAGCCCTCTTCAGCTAAAAAACAGGGTCCAATCAAACCGCTTTCAGAAGATAAACCTGATGTTATTAATAAGCCATTAGCAGACTACAAAGCTCAGCAAGACGCCGCGCGTTCTGAAGCTAAAACTCAGTTGAGTTCCGTGAAGGTTGAAAGTTCTGCTATTTCAACGGATCAAGCGGATTACGAAAAAAAGAGTGAGGCCATTAAACAATCCGTACACGAAAGCAGCGAAGGCGAGGCTCCTGAATTCTCAGCAGCCTCATTGAAAAATGCTGAGTCGCTGGAAATCAATGCGGATGGTTTTTATTTCGACCGAGTCAAAAATGTCACGGTGTACACGGGAAATGTTGAGGTCAAACACCCCCGATATATTTTAAAAGCCAAGAAGCAGTTACAGATTCATTTTACTAAAAACAAAAAAGGACGTGACGAAATTAAACTCATGGTTGCTGAGGGCGATGCCTTTTTAGAACGCACCATGGCAGATGGCAAATTACAGCGAGCTAAAGCTGAGAGGATTCAGTACGATGCTGTTCTAAATGAAATTTATTTAATCAACGGTTTTCCCGCTTTAGAAAAAGAAGGGGAAGGTGTTTTGCAAGCGCGTAAGGAGAACGTCTGGATACGTCTTTATGGGAATGGAAGTTTAATCACCAGCCCTGATGGCGATTGGAAAATTGTTTACTCAAATCTAAAACCTTAACTCATGACACCTTTACTATCAACCACTGGATTGCAAAAAAAATACGGTTCTCGCCTGGTTGTTAAAGGTGTTGACATTGAAGTAGGTCATGAGGAGATCGTTGGTTTATTAGGTCCTAATGGCGCTGGAAAAACCACGTCTTTTTATATGATCGCTGGTTTGGTGGCTCCGTCACAAGGGTCTGTGTTTTTTGACGGTGAAAACATCACTCGAGTGCCGATGCACAAGAGAGCCCAGGTTGGGATGGGCTACCTGCCTCAAGAAGAGTCTATTTTTAGACAATTGACGGTGGAAGAAAATTTGATGGCTGTGCTTGAGTTCCAAAAGAACCTTTCCAGAAAAGAACAGCAAAAAAAGGCAGATGAATTGC
>CALLBE010000085.1 GCA_938001985.1 uncultured Verrucomicrobiales bacterium
CAATGGAATCAAAAACTTTTGGAATCAGGCCAAGCGACATTTGAGGCGTTTTAATGGCATCAAAAGAGAGAACTTTTATTGGTTCTTGAAAGAATGTGAATGGAGGTTTAATGATGTGGTCATAAAACGCTCCTACACTAATTAAAATCCTTGGTTAAGGGCAGTCAGGAAAAGTCCTGCTAGGAGAGTCCCAAAATTTTTATACAGAATATTTATAAAACTTAGGAGTGCATAAAAAAAGCCGAGCAAGTGATTGCTCGGCTTTTTGAAAGATAGAGAATTAAACGTTATGTTTATTCGCCAGAAGGGCTCCACTCTTCGTTTGACTCGGTACCGGTAGCCATGTTGAAAGCCTGCTCTAGGCCAACTAAATCGCTGCTTGGTTTGAGTGACTCGAAAGAAGCTGATTCTTTCTTGAGTTGATCTTCTGAGTAAGAAACGGCTTTAACAGAGAGTCCGATACGGCGCTCCATGCGGTCCACTTTAATTACACGAGCTTCAACTGGGTCTGCTACGTTAAGGGCATCTTTAACGCGCTCTACGTGACCTTCAGAGATTTGCGAGATGTGAATCAAGCCATCAATGTCACCTTCGAGGTTAACGAATGCGCCGAATGATGCAATCTTAGCAACGGTTCCTGATACAAGATCGCCAACTTTGAATTTCGTTTCGATTTCTTCCCAAGGATCCACTTCCATTTGCTTGATACCGAGAGATACACGTTGGTTCTCTTTGTCGATAGCGAGGACAGTTGCTTCAACGTTGTCACCTTTCTTGATAACTTCAGATGGGTGGTTGATCTTACGTGTCCATGAAAGATCAGAAACGTGAATCATGCCGTCGATACCTTCTTCTAGGCCAACAAAGGCACCGTAAGCGGTAAGGTTACGCACAGATCCTGAAATTTTTGATCCGATTGGGTAGCGAGCTTCGATTTCGTCCCATGGGTTCGCTTCAAGTTGGCGAACACCGAGAGAGATTTTTTGCTCATCGATTGAGATGCCAAGGACAACTGCTTCGATTTCTTGACCCATTTCTAAAACGTCTGATGGGCGTGTGATACGCTTAACCCAAGAGAGTTCAGAAACGTGAACTAGACCTTCAACACCTTTTTCGATTTCGATGAAGGCACCGTAAGGAAGAAGTTTAGTAACTTTACCTTTAACTTGTGTTGAGATAGGGAAACGAGCTTCGATGTCTTCCCATGGGTTCTCTGACATTTGTTTAAGACCTAAAGAAACACGCTCTTTGTCGCGGTCAACTTCAAGTACTTGCACTTCGATTTCTTTGCCGATGTGAAGCATTTCTGATGGGTGCGTGATGCGACCCCAGCTCATGTCGGTGATGTGGAGTAGTCCATCCATGCCTTCAAGGTCGATGAATGCACCGAAGTCAGTGATGTTCTTAACTTGTCCAGTAACGATGTCACCGTTCTTAACGCTGTCCATGAAGCGTTGACGTAATTCCTCACGCTCAGCTTCGATAACTTCACGACGTGAAAGAACGATGTTTTTGCGATCGTCGTTAACTTTAACAATCTTAAATTCGTAGATGTTGCCAACGTATTCGTTGAGATCTTTTGGTGGAATGATGTCGATCTGAGAACCTGGTAAGAAGGCTTCAACACCCACGTTGACCACAAGACCGCCTTTAACAACACTCTTAACTTTACCTTTAACAAGACCGCCGTCTTCGTAAACGCCAACGATTTTGTCCCAGTTTTGTTTGTAAGCTGCTTTTTCTTTAGAAAGAACGATTAAACCGTCGTCGTTTTCTAATTTCTGAAGGAAGACTTCGACTACGTCGCCCACTTCGATTTCTTCATCTTCAAACTCTGAAGACATGATAGCGCCTTCTGATTTGTAGCCAATGTCTACTACGACAACTTGTTGGCTGATGCTGAGGATTGTGCCGTTAATAATTTGGCCCTCTTTAAACTCTTTGAACGACTCGTCAATTAAAGCCGTTAATTCTGTATTACTCATTTTGGTTAATGTGTTAATGTGAATCCACTTTTGCTTCTAAGGCTTAAGTCGTTGAAGCACCGCCTGACTTAAGAATTGTGGATGGACTGAAAATGTGGCTTTTTTTAAAGATACCGCAAGCAGAAAAGTAGGTAAGTTGCTATTTTTGAATGATTTCAACCCCAGGAGGGAAGCTATTCATGAACTTGGAGCCGTATCGCTTATTCACCACTCGTGAGTCTAGGAGGTAGACAAAGCCCGTATCTTTCTTCGAGCGAATGAGGCGTCCTATCCCTTGTCTAAATTTGAGGACCGCTTCAGGCACCGTGTATTCCATAAAGGGGTTGCGGCCTTTTGCTTCTAATCTTTCGATACGAGAGGCGACTAAGGGGTGGTCAGGAACGGCGAATGGTAAGCGCGTGATCACGACATTTCTGAGAGCATCTCCAGGCACATCAACGCCTGTCCAAAAGCTGTCGGTGCCGAAGAGGACGCTTTCTTTATCTTTTCGGAATTCATCAATCATGCGTTGACGAGAGAGGCCGTCACCTTGCTTTAAAAGTTGGTAGCCTAGCTCTTCAATATGCGTCTCCACGACCTCTGCTACCTTTTGCATCAGGCGGTAGCTGGTGAATAAAACAAAGGCGCTGCCTTCGGATTCTCGAACCGCTCGGTAGACCCATCTGGCGAGTTTGATTTCGTAGTCTTCTGCAGAAGGTTCTGGCATGCTCTGGGCCACACGAACTTTCATTTGTTCGCCATAGTCAAAGGGGCTGTCGATGATGGCGTGATTGACGAAATGGGCACCTACTTGCTTTTTAAAATAAAGTAACTGAGGGTCACCGGCACCGAGCGTGGCGCTGGTGAGTAAGCAGGTTTTACCCTCGCTGAATAACATGGGGCGCAGGTACTTTTCCGTTTCAATCGGAGCTGAACGCAGCACGAGTGTGGTTTTGTCACGCCCTGTCGGCTCTACCCAGTAAACTGAATCGGGGTCTTTTTGGCTTAAGAAAGTTTCAATCGCACCGGAGGCCTCTCTCGCTCGTCGGGAGGCGTCTCGGAGTTCCTGTTTAGAGGTGTCGTGTTCAGTGTCTTCAGCCAGATCATCCAAGCGCTCCCAAAGATTGCAGAGATGGTTGGCTAGCGTATTCTCAACTAGGCTGGGTTCACGGACTCGAGTCTCTCTTTTTTGAGCGCCCTCCTCATAACCAAGCTTGTCGGCTATCGATTCAAAAAAGGTCTCAGAATGCGCTTGTACATCAGTTACGGCTTGAATGGATCTTGCGTTGCCGTGTGAGACGAGTAGGCCTTTTTTTGTCTTGTTGTTATAAAGTTTATTGAGGTCAAAATTCAACCCAGCTTGGCTGAGGCGAATGCCAAACTGGTTGGCTGCGACTTGTTCAATCGTATGAGCCTCGTCCAAAACAACCACATCATCGGAG
>CALLBE010000086.1 GCA_938001985.1 uncultured Verrucomicrobiales bacterium
GCAGATTTCCCAGACCTGTTATCTTTGAACGCTTAGAAAGAGTTTTAAACAAGGCTAAACCCGATCTAATCATTGCCTGTTACGGCATGAACTGTGGAATCTTTAAGCCCTTCGATGACGCTAGGTTTGATCGCTTTAAGAATGGCATTTTAAGACTGCGAGCTGCAGCGGCACAATATAACTCTGAATTAGTTCATGTGACGTCTCCTATCTATGATAACCATGGAAGATCTGGCTTCAATTACGACACGGTGCTCTCCACTTATTCCGCATGGTTGGTCAACCAACGCAAAAACGGTTGGAATGTAGTTGACCTTCATTCCAACATGAGAAAAACCGTGGATTTATTAAAAAGTAAAAATCCTAAATTTACGCTTCAAAAGGATAAAGTTCACCCGAATAAAGAGGGCCACTGGATACTGGCCAAAATATTAATTCAATACTTCACTCCTAATGGAGCCTCTTCCGTCAAATCTCGAAATGATCTTCTAACTCCTCAAAAAAGGTCGCTTATTAACCAACGCTCAAGAGCTTACCAGAAAGCGATTCATGCAGAGACAAAACCTCTACGCCCAGGAGTTCCTTCAGGTGGAACGTTAGAGTTGGCTGAAGAACTGGCGAAAAAACTAGAGCCTACAATCTACGGTTCAAAATAAGCATTTTTTAGGCTCCGAAGCTTTTTTCTTTTCTTTAGGATTATAAACTCATAATCCTAAAGAGTCATGCCTGAAGAAACCTCTTATAAGCACGTAGATGATTTTTTAAAAGTTGCCGTTGAACACGGGGCGTCAGATTTACATTTAGGTGCTAGTTTTCCTCCCGCATGGAGAATTCACGGGCAGCTTCTTCCCATTTGGGAAGGTATGGAGCCTTTAAAAGCAGAGGAAACCGAGTCATTCGCGACCAGTCTTTTAACGCCAAAGCAAAAGGAAGTCATCGCCGAATATGGTGATATTGATTTCGCTTATGAAACTGATTTCGGTCGATTCAGAGCTTCAGTCGTGCGACAACGTCATGGTTACGAATTGGTCTTTCGTATCATCAACACCACCATCCGTTCGCTGGAAGAGCTTAACCTCCCCGTTGAAAACCTAATTCCGTTAACGAAATTCCATAACGGCCTGATTCTCGTCACAGGTTCTGTCGGTAGTGGTAAATCCTCCACCTTGGCCGCCTTATTGGATCATATTAATAAAACACGTGAAGATCACATCATCACGCTTGAGGATCCAGTCGAGTACCTTTTCAAATCCAAGTCCTGCCATGTGAACCAACGTGAGATTCCAACTCACACCAAGTCCTTTGCTTCTGCTCTAAAAGCATCTTTACGTGAAGATCCCGACATCATCATGGTGGGGGAAATGCGAGACCTCGAGACCATTCAACTCGCCTTAACTGCCGCCGAGACAGGGCACTTAGTCCTCGCCACTCTGCACACCAGTTCGGCCCCGCGTACGGTCGACCGTATTCTCGACGTCTTCCCTAATGATCAACGAGGTCAAATCCGAACCATGCTTTCTGAATCCTTAAGAGGGATTATTTCTCAACAACTCATCCCCAAAGCCGACGGCTCGGGTCGAGCGTTAGCTCTAGAGCTTTTATTAAATACACCCGCCGTCGCTGCCTCAGTGCGTGACGGAAAAACCTTCATGCTCCCAGGCGTCATGCAAACGGGCAAAAACATAGGCATGATCACCATGGACGAGTCCTTAAAGAACCTTGTTCAACAAAATATAATCAGCAAAGAAGAGGCTTATTTCCGCTGTGAAGACAAGCATCAAATGAGCTTAGACCTTAACCTATAGAACTCCTACCATGGCTAAAATAGATAAACTTTTTCAATACCTGATCGAAAACGACGGTTCAGATTTACACCTCTCTGAAGGGTCTGTTCCTAAAATTAGAATCCACGGTTCAGTCACCGAAATAGCAAACACGGAAGTGCTCACTCGCGCCACCATTGAGGAGCTTCTCAGTGAGATTTGTGACGAGAAGGCCTTCAAGAATTTCCTCGAAACAGGCGACCTCGATTTTGCTTACGAAATGGATGCCAGCAACCGTTTCCGTTGTAACTACTTCATTCAACAACACGGACTTGCCAGTGTATTCCGACTGATTCCTACGGATATTAAAACCCTGATGGATCTTGATGTACCTCCTCAGATCATCAACTTAGCGAATATTAAATCAGGCTTGGTTCTCATTACGGGGCCCACCGGTTCTGGTAAATCAACCACCTTAGCGGCGCTGATTGATTTTATCAACTCCAGCTACAAACGCCATATCGTCACGGTTGAAGAACCTATTGAATTTATTCACCCCAACAAACAATCCATCATCACTCAACGAGAAGTTGGGATTCACACTCCCTCTTTCGCCCAAGGCCTCAAAGCAGCCGCTCGAGAAGACACGGACGTTGTCCTCGTGGGTGAGATGAGAGACTTGGACACCATTCAACTAGCCTTAACCGCTGCGGAAATGGGAATGCTTGTCTTTGGGACACTACACACCAATAGTGCTCGAAAAACCGTCGACCGTATCATTGATGTGTTCCCAGCAGAGCAACAATCTCAAGTTCGAACCATGCTCGCCTCGTCACTACAAGGAGTTGTCTCTCAATTGCTCATGAAGCGCATTGACAAGCCAGGCCGTTGCGCTGTGAACGAAGTTCTATTCTCAACACCAGCCGTTGGTGCCGTAATCCGAGAAGGCAGCACGCCGAAGCTTTACGACGTGATTCAATCAGGAGTTGACCAAGGCATGATGCTCATGGACGACTCGATTTGGGCTCGACTACAACAAGGCATGGTATCACCTGAAGAAGCGTATCTAAAAGCCACCAACAAGGAACGCTTCGCCCCAATGTTACCTGAAGAAGCCAAAGCCCTCGTCAACGGCGCAGGGTAAACGCCTCCATACAACTCAACATTACTTCTCAGACATAAAAAGCTTAGATTATAATATAGCAGGTAGCTTTCTCAAGGTTCTTACCATAAAAAACCTAACACCTATCCTAACTTATAATCTTGTCTTTTAGTCTAATTTTTATATTTCATGGTTGATGGCAGGAAAACGATCTTTATCTCTTGGACATATACAGAAAGTCCTTGAAGGAAGAACTATTGAAGATGTTACGCAAAAGCTGACTCCTAATTCCACAGATCTTCCCCGTTCCATCTCTCCTTCTTCAAAAATATCGCCACAACGATTGGAGCGACACTGGAAACAACTCTCACTAGTTCCACATCCAGACCTCTATGATGAGTGGACAAAAGCAAATCTAGAGTCTTATCAAGGTAATATAGAGAACTGTATTGGCTCCATTAAAACACCTGTTGGCATTGCTGGGCCCTTACGAGTTAATGGGCTTTTTGCCTCTGGTGATTACCCCATTCCTCTAGCCACCAGCGAAGCTGCTTTAGTTGCCAGCTACCATCGAGGCTGTACGTTGATATCAGCTGCTGGAGGATGCTCCTCCATGCTTATTTATCAAGCAGTGAATCGATCTCCTGCCTTTATTTTTGAAACCATTCGTGACGCAGGTAAGTTCGTTGCTTGGGCTGTCGACCACTTTGAACAATTCAAAGAATTGGCTGATTCAACCTCTAATCATGGTAAGCTACAAGATTTCGGAGTTACCATTGAAGGCAACCATGTCTATTTAAATTTTGAATACACCACGGGCGATGCCTCAGGGCAAAACATGGTCACTATCGCTACACAGGTGATCTGTGACTATATTAGTGAAACTTACCACTCACCCATCAAGGAAGTCTACGTTGAGGGAAACTTATCGGGAGATAAAAAAGCCAGCACACAAGCGTTCTTGTCAACTCGTGGAAAGAAAGTCACTTGTGAGGCTATCATAGCCCCGGATTTGCTTAAAAAATACCTTCACGTGACACCTGAGGAAATGTTAAATTATTGGAAGGTTTCTGCCATAGGCGGTGTTTTAAGTGGGACGATTGGAGTGCATGGACATTTTGCCAAT
>CALLBE010000087.1 GCA_938001985.1 uncultured Verrucomicrobiales bacterium
AATAACGCCACTTAACTTACCCCCCATAAAAATGAAAAGACCTAAAAGACCCCTATCCGTAACCGTCATTGCTATTTTATTTATCATCATCGGGCTCCATTCTGCTTGGAATACTATTCACTCACAATTAAACGGTTATTCTTATATAGATTTTGCCCTCTTTGCAGCCATTTTTGGGATAGGGCTTTTTATGGGCCAACCATGGGCTCGGTTGCATATCAAAGTTTGGACAGGAATATGGTCCTGCATTCTGGTGGTTCTTTTCGTCCTCTACCCTTTTTATGGAAACTCATGGACGGTTAGTTGGCAAAATAAGGAAGTGGAAGGTTTATCACGCCACGCCCTTGGTTTAAGTCTTCTAGGTTTGTTTTTACTGATTAACTACGGCATTTGGAAAAGCCTATCAAGCCCTTCGGCTACCGCTTTTTTCAATCACTCCCTCCTAACAAAGGAGCAACGAGTAGCTTCAAAAAAATTCCTAAGTAAAGGCTCTTCCTAGATCCTTCTAGGAATGCTCTCAAGACAACTTCGGTTGTATGGTGATGGTGTCATCGGCCACCTCAATATCATCTTCATCACAAGAGTTTTGCTGACGAGCAATGTCATTGAGCGTTAGAAAACCAAGCAGCTTTTTAGAAGAAGACTTACTCACGACAGGCAGCTGTTGGTAGTCGTTACGAATCAGTTCTCGGGCAGCGGCCTGAATTGAAGTCTCAGGAGTCACGGTGACAACGGATTGGTCTACAACCAGAGCCTCCAAGGTGAGCTCTTTGGCGTTTTCATAGAGCTCATGATGCATGACCATACCTAGCAATTCACCCTCTTTATTGACCACAGGGTAGCCATGAAATTTCACATGACTGAGCGAAAGGTGCTTAATCGCCTGCTCACAATTCATACAAGACAATAACGTCAAAGGCTCATGAGTCATGATCGTCGCTACGGGGAGATTGCGGTAGTCTTGACTGCCTCGATAGGTGGGGAATTTGCGGATATCAATTTTATCCTGAATAAGCAGTGCGTTATAGATCGACACCACGCCCAATCGGCGAGCGATTTGCCACGACAAGATGTTACCAAACATGAGTGGCAGAATCAGGGTGTAGTTCCCTGTCAGTTCAAAAATAATAAATAAGGAAGTGAAGGGGCAGCGAATCACGGAGCCAAACATAGCGCCCATCCCGAGAAGGACACACCCGCCAATCACTTGATGGTTGGATGCCAGCTCAGATCCTGAGAATTGCGTCAAACCCACCCCAATAATACCGCCCAACATACCACCAATAAAAAGCGTGGGAGCAAACAGCCCGCCACTTCCGCCAGTGGCGTAATTAACAATCACAGCCAAGGTTTTAAAAATAAAAAGGAAGAACAGAACCCACAACGCGAGCGATCCTTCAAACGCGTGCTGTAAACTTTCATACCCAATACTAAACACCCCATTCTCACCCGTGTTATTGTGAGAACAAAGTTTCGTTAAAAAATAAGCAGAAACACCAAAAATCCCCGTACACAACCCACCAATCGCAGGCTTCACCCATGCAGGGACACTTTTTACATTCTTAACATACTGTCGTGATTCTAAGATGGCGTAGACAAAGTAATGCCCAATAAATCCGGCCAAGATACCTAGCGGAATCGCAATCAGCATCCAAGGCTCGGTCGTAAATTGAACCCCCTTGAGCGTTTTAATAACGGGGTCTTCACCCAACATCAGTCTTGAAACCACTGAAGCCGTAACCACACCAATCACGATCCCACCAATGGCTTTGGTTGAAAACTTATCTAAAAGTTCCTCAAAAACAAAGGTTATCGCAGATAACGGGGCATTAAAGGCCGCGCCTATTCCAGCTGCCATCCCCACAGGAACAATGGCTTGCTGACGTGCGGTTGATTTGAAAAAAACACGCCCCAACTTCGAGGCAATGGATGAGCAAATATGAACCGTTGGTCCCTCTCGCCCCAACGCATTTCCTAAACCAACAAACACAGAACCCAGACCAAAACGCCAAATACCATCCACGATGGAGATAACGCCGCGTCGATTGTAGAAGGCAAACTTCGTTTGTGGAATCCCACTGCCAGCAGCACCTGGCGCAAACTTTGTCACCGCTACCCCAACAATCAAGCCTCCCAACGTGGGCGCTAAGAGCAGCACCAGAACAAATGATAGGGTGTCCTGATGTGAAGCGAATTCCCATAAGTTATGGAAGATGAACTCAATCGAGTAGTGAAAAAGAACCGCGACAATCCCACAAAGAAACCCGCATAAAATACTCACCGCAATAAACCGCTGACCTTCGTCAACATTCATGCGCAACCATTCGGGGCTAAGATACTTAGCATACTTCCGAAATAACGCGTTGGGCATAGGCAGGAAGTACCACAACCCTTGATAAAAAGCTACTATAAGTTCAAAAAGTTAGACCCACATCAGCAGCACAACCCACACACCCCAGCCTCCCCGACTTCACCTTTTTGAATCCAATCATAAAAAACGCCTCTAGTTGGTACACCTAATCAAATCTTTCCATTCCCAGAACTATCCGATAGGCTAACACCCAACGAACTAAGTATGTCTGAAACCGAGAATTTATATGAAACCAATCGTCTATTAGCTGAGTACTTGCTTTTCCACTTTGGAAAACAGGAAGAGCTTTTGCCTTGGGCTTTTGGTCCCACTACAGCGTTAAACTTCCCCACCCGAACCGCTTCTCACTTCTCGGAAGGAAAGGTTACTAGATCTTTAGATTTAGGCTGTTCCGTCGGAGGATCCAGCTTTGTCCTTAACCAATCGTCTGAAGAAGTCATTGGAATCGATTTCTCTCAAAACTTCATCGACGCCGCTAACGACTTGAACCAAGGAAAGGTGATCAATTACGAAGTTCTTGAAGAAGCTGGACAGATGAAGTCTTTAGAAACTTCTGTTACAGAAAAAGGAACGGGAAATCTAAGTTTCGAACAAGGCGACGCCATGAATTTACGCCCAGACATTGGTCAATTCGATAGAGTCCACGCAGCCAACCTCTTGTGTAGACTGCCAAACCCTAATCTTTTGCTCGAGCGATTGCCCGAATTAATCAAACCCAATGGCGAACTTCTTTTAGCGACGCCATGCACTTGGCTGGAAGAATTTACAAAAAAAGAATACTTCCCAGAATCCACCACGCTGGAATGGTTGAAACAATCGCTATCGAATGATTTTGAGTTAATTAAGCAAACGGACGAGCCTTTTTTAATTCGTGAACACGCGAGAAAATACCAATGGACCGTCTCCATGCTGACACTTTGGAGACGAAAAGCGTAAAGTAAAAATTTATCGGTTGACCCCCCTTCTCAGATAACGGATAATACGGGCATGGCGATGCGATTAAACCAGCTAATTTTGCATGGCGAGCTCGACAATACAGAAAAAGGACTCACTCGAGCCCGCATCTGGTTGGCGGGCAAAACATCCCCTGTTGAATTGTCTTTAAGCGGTGATTGTTTGCGAGATCTCGCTGGCCATAAAATATACTTCACCAATCGCAACCCTCAGTTAACCGCTTTCACAGACCAAGAAATCCAAGCCGTTGCTAAATCAATCTCCACTCAACAAACAGGCGTGGTTGGTGACATCACAGCCTCCAGACGTGTCGAAGTCTCCACCCTCGACCGCCATGAAACAAAGGAGTACATAGAACTCGGACTTCCCATCCCTAGCAGCTGGAGCAATCAGCTTTATATCGAATGGTTTTCCAATGAAAATGGGCGTGTCGTGATTGAAGGCATGAACTGGCACATTCGTCTAGGCAACTCAGGACAACCCGCATGGACAATGGATGAGGACGAAGAGTTGATTCAGACTCTTCTGAACATGCAGACCATGCGTGATTTCATCACAGGGTTAATGGGTGATGAGCCTACAAAACCAACACGCGAGCAGATCTTAAACGAAGTGGCTGATAAATACGCCGGCGATCCCGAGATCAGCCGCAAACAAGCCTACGTCTTAGGCTGGGACAAGCTGACGCCCCAATACTTACCCGTGATGGACGAGGGTTTACAACTGGTTGAAGGCGCCGAGTTTTCCATTGATGACGAGTTAGTTGAATCCATGGATCGCGAGACGGTGGTCTTAGACTTGTGCTTTGAGCTAAAACTTTTTGCCGAGGGGATTCATCATCAAATCCTAGGCGTGCAATACGCCTTGGAACAAATCGGGCACCCCAAGGACACCTTGCTAAAGCTGGTTCAAAGTCAACAAACCGTGATCGATATCATCGATAGAACTTCTTTGACTTTTGAAGAAGCAACCACGCCTTTTGAACAAAAAGTGACGGCCCTAACCCATCATTTAAAGCTGGTACTACAGGCATTGAACAACATGCAGGCCGCTTGGCTGGGCTTAGAAAACAACCTAGGAGAGCTTGAGCGTAGCCTAGGGCCTATTGAGGATATTTTCGAAGCATCCTTCGAGTTGCGAGAGGAAGTGCTCTCTGCAAAGGAAGAGTGCAGCTTACTGTAATTAATCTCAACCTCCTCAGCTAGGATCGTCTTACAGGATCAAAAAGAGACGTTTTTTGAAAAAAACTGAGGCTATCGAGTGGTTTAAAAACATTGGTCTTGTGCTACTTCCATAGATCTTTTATAGTCCCCAACCCCGCTCTGGTTGAGAGTGCCTCTTTACCACCAAATATTTAATAAATTCATGTCTATCTCTCATCCAACTGTAGCCATTGTAGGACGTCCGAATGTCGGTAAGTCTGCTATTTTCAATCGAGTGATCGGCAAGAAAATTTCCATCGTTCACGATCAACCCGGCGTCACTCGCGACCGAATTGCCGCGCTCTGCGAAAAAACTGATTTTCCGTTTAATCTAGTCGATACGGGTGGTATCTGCGCCACTCTCGATGACGGATTCGCTGAAGCCGTGGGTCTAGAGGTGGACATCGCTATCGAGACGGCCAAGGTCATTTTACTCGTCGTAGACGCTCAGGACGGCATCACCACCGTGGATGAAATCGTTGCGAAAAAACTTCGAAAAACCAACGTTCCCATCAAGCTTTTGATCAATAAAGCAGATAACGAAAAGCAGGGCTACATATTTGGAGAATTCGCTAAATTAGGGTTTGGCAGCGGCCTCCCTATCTCTGCTGAACACGGTCATGGCTTTGAGGATCTCTTAGACGAAGTTGAAAAAGAATTAGCGCCGCTTGCTCGTGAGATCGAGGCGGTTCAACAGGAAAAGGACAGAACGGGTCTTCGCATCAGTTTGGTTGGTCGACCAAACGTGGGTAAATCATCCTTAATCAACGCTATTTTAGAAGATGAGCGCACCATCGTCTCTGACATCGCCGGAACCACTCGTGATTCCGTTGATATTCCTTACCTCAGAGACAATACGAAGCACACTCTGATTGACACCGCAGGCTTGAGACAGCGCAACAAAATGGACAGCTCCGTGGAGGTGTTCTCAGCGATGCGTTCTGAGCGTTCCATTAGACGTTCTGACATTTGTTTGCTGGTTATCGACTGCATGGAGGGCATCACCGCCATGGACAGG
>CALLBE010000088.1 GCA_938001985.1 uncultured Verrucomicrobiales bacterium
TTCACCTTTTTACTATTAAAGTAAAACCGATCTAAAGTGGGGGCGTTTGGTTTCGACTAAATGCTAGCAAGTTAGGTTGCATGTGGTGGTTGATCAGTTGGCCACCTAAAAAGCTGATCAAAAACATAAAAGCTAACAATAATACTGTAGCATTAGCGGCCTAAAGGCCCGAGGTCCCCTCTTCGACGTGCGATAAGAGAGGCCACCTATAACTAAATTCGTACTAGCGAGGAGCTGAGCATCCGCAGTTCACCGCGAAACCTTTTGGATGATCGGTTCTGGCAGCGTGTTACTGGCGTAGTTGGAACCTAAACTAAAACCAGCAACTAAACATGTAGATGTCTAAAAGAAAGGCATTTAGGACACGGGTTCGAGTCCCGTCGCCTCCACCATCCTTCATAGTTAACTATTTCCGTTGATTATGAAGGATGTTTTTATTTAACGATCTCAATATACTTACCTTCTCAAAGGTCATCTCATAAGAATAGCCAACTCTAAGTTAAGCACCTAAATAAAAACTTCTTAAAAAAGAATACCTTAAAAGCTAAGAAAAGGGATGATGGACGTTTGACAAGAGAGCTTCAAAAACCTTTCTTATCTCTATGAGCCGATATACGATTCCTAATCAAAAATCAGCAAGTCTTTTCAACCAAGCAAAAAACCTAATTCCAGGTGGCGTTAACTCTCCTGTACGTGCGTTTAAAAACGTGGATGGAGACCCTTTTTTCACGCAACGCGCTCAAGGCTCCCAACTCTTTGATGTCGATAACAATCAGTACACGGATTACATCGGAACGTGGGGACCTGCTATCTTGGGGCACGCTCCAGATCCTGTCATTAGTGCGATTTATGAAGCCGCAAAACAAGGGACTTCTTTTGGAACACCGACGGAAAACGAAGTCCTCTTAGCGGAAAAAGTAATCGACTGGGTACCTTCAGTAGAAAAAGTTCGCATGGTCAGCTCAGGAACTGAGGCCACCATGTCAGCTATTCGCTTAGCTCGAGGTTATACAGGGCGCAATAAAATCATTAAGTTCGATGGCTGTTATCATGGCCACGTCGATTCGCTTTTAGTCGCTGCTGGCTCAGGGGCTTTGACTCACGGCGAACCAGACTCCGCAGGCATTCCCGCTTCTTTCGCTGCTGAAACCATCATTCTCCCCTACAACGATCCCGAAGCTCTAGAGGAGGCCTTTTCTAAGTTTGGAGATCAAATCGCTGCCATCATTGTCGAATCAATCCCAGCCAATGCGGGTCTTGTTTTCCCTAAAGAAGGATACTTAGAGAGCTTGCGTTCGATCACGAAAAAGCATGGCGCTTTGTTAATCTTCGATGAAGTCATGACAGGCTTCCGTCTAGCTAAGGGCGGCGTGCAAGAACGCTTTAATATCGACCCTGATCTCACTGCCATGGGCAAGGTCATTGGCGGTGGATTACCCGTAGGTGCCTTTGGCGGAAAAGCTGAAATCATGGATCATCTAGCGCCTCTTGGAAGTGTTTATCAAGCGGGAACCCTCAGTGGAAACCCAGTCGCTATGGCCGCGGGATTGGCTCAATTAAATGAAATGGAGCGAATCAATGGTTATGAAATTTTAGAGCAACGAGGCACTCAGCTCGCCTCTGGTGTGCGTCGTATATTCGCCGACTTAGACTTAGATTGGAGCATCAACCAGATTGGCTCCATGTTCTGCCTCTATTTCACCAATGAAGAAATTGTGAATGTAGACTCTGTATCTAAGGCAAATCCTGAGCTCTTCACGAAATTCTTCTGGTCCATGCTAAACAAAGGTATCTATACCGCGCCTTCGCTCTACGAGACTGGCTTTATCAGTACAGCTCACAGCGTCGAAGACATTGACAGAACCTTGGATGCGATGGAGTCTTCACTAAAATCCATTCTATAAAACCAGGCCTTCAAGCAAGCCCTCCTATAGCCCTAGACTAAACACTAGGCTATAGGCAGTCACTCCTTCCTCACTTCACCTAAGGCCAGACGTCTTCTCAAAGTAAGATGAAAAGAAGCTTGCCCTAACACCCCCTTACTCCCCTACTATTTTATATATTGGACTATGAGCATCAAAACCAAATTAAACACTGCACTGAAAAGCATTCTCCCGAGAGACCCTGCCAATGCGGTTAAAGGTACCGAACTCATCACGCTGATTCAGGACCGTCTGGACGAGTCTTTTTCGGAGGCTTCGCTACGGTATCACTTTTCAGTCATGTCATGCGACCCCAGTTCAGTTATCGCGAAGGTGGATAAAGGACAAGGGTATTACCGCAGAGCCACCAATATTCCAGCACTGACAGGCGCTCAGGAGATTTTATCCATGACACAAGGCTCGTTGGAAGACCTTGATGGCTGTAACGAAGAGGTTGATTTAGTGCTCCAACGCATTCGCAAGTTCCGTGCAATCGTTTTGCGTTATCAAGAAGTCAATGGACGATTTCCCATGTCCTTCAAGCACGCTTTTGACATCAAAGCGGACTTATCCAATATCTGGAAATTCCCAGAGGCTGCCCTCGTTGACTGGAATTTACCACACCAAGACGCGGTTGACGCAACCACTAACCTGAAAGAAACCGTCCAACAACAGCTTTCAATCCCACCTTATTTATTAACGGCCGCTCGCTTGCGAATGAAAGCGACGGAAGCATCCGTTCGTGAGGATTTCTTCCAAGCCGTCAGTGCCGGACAATGGGCCAACAGCACGGAATTAATTTACGCGAACACGATTGAAGACGAAGCCATTGTTCGATCATTGCAGCAATTGAGTCAACAGTTTGGCGTTGGTATCAGCACCTTTGGACTCGACTCCGAAACCTTAGACAACCTGCCTTCTGTCACCAACATCATCAAGGCAAACAACCGTGAAACAGATGCTATTTTAGCAAAAATCAAACTATCGGTCATCTCACTGCCTCAAAAGCAACAATACCTAAACTGGCCGCATGTTGATGAACAGATCAACAGCAGTCCTGACATGAGAGCCCTGTTTCAATGGCTCAACAACGCTGTCAAAAACCGCTACATCGAATCATTCCCCGAGGATGATAATTAAGTGAGATCGACCATCACTCACAATCGATTAAAACACGGGCAAAATTTCAGACACACTCTAAGGCACGAATTCTAAGGTAAAACCAATGTCTCGCAAAATATACATATTAGCAGGGGAAAAAAGCGGTGACATCCACGCAAGCGAAGTCGCGCAGGAATGGAAAAACCGCTACCCTGATACGATATTCAAGGGCATGGGAGGCCCCAGCCTAGCCGCCGCTACTTTAGGCCAAACGAACGACTGGGTCGATCAAGCCGCTGTCATGGGTTTTATTGAGGTGATCAAGCGCTACTCTTGGTTTAAAAAACGTTTTGATGAGATTCTAGCTGAAATCATTGAATTCGATCCCGATCTAGTCCTCTTTGTTGATTATCCAGGGTTCAACCTGCGAATGGCGAAGGCGTTGAAAAAATCCGGCATGATTTGTCCCCTCATTCAGTATGTTTGTCCTCAAGTGTGGGCGTGGAAAAAAGACCGCATCCCTAAAATCGTCGAATA
>CALLBE010000089.1 GCA_938001985.1 uncultured Verrucomicrobiales bacterium
ATTCGGCGTGTTCAGGTCTTATTCCCTTTAGCCTTACTCGCTATCATATCGGGGTGGGCCATGTGGAAGTTCGAAGACACTCTGACCGTTATTTTTGAGCTGGCTATCTATTTCCCCATGGTGATTGCAGCCGGAGGCAACTCAGGAGGTCAGGCCTCAACCGTGGTTATTCGAGCCATGTCTATTGGAGAAATCAACCAGGGCGAAGCTCGCCAAGTCATCATGAAGGAGTTATTCATTGGTCTCGTGATGGGCCTTGCATTGGGTGTCAGTCTTTTATTAATCATCAGCCTCTGCCTTCCTGCGATGGGCACAACAACCGTCGGTGAAGGCATTAGTATTTACTATTTTGCTCTGACGATTGGCGTGGCCTTATTCATGCAAATAACGATTTCAACCGTCTGTGGCGCAACCTTACCTCTCGCAGCTAGAGCGATGAAAATTGACCCGGCTCTTATTTCCTCACCAGCCATCACAACCATTGTTGATTTACTAGGCGTTGTTATTTACTTCACCACCGCTCAACTCATTTTAAATGCCTAGAGTGATGCCAGAATCAACGGGCATTCAATCGAGAAATGCACAACCCAGCAAGGTCAAACCCATCATAGGAATCACCTTGGGTGATCCTTGTGGAATCGGTCCAGAAGTCACGCAAAAAGCCCTACAATCACCAGAGATTCTAGGGTTGAATGCTGATATTCGCTTGTTCGGAGATTCGAACTTAGAAACATTCACCCCAGGAGCGCCTTCCAAGCAATCGGGAGAGCATGCGCTTAAGGCTTTAAATGAAGCAAAGTCAGCCATTTTAAATAAAGAAATAGACGGCATTGTCACCGCCCCTATTTCTAAGGAATGGGCGACTCAAGCTGGCTTCAAACACCCGGGACAAACCGAGTTTTTTGCGGAACTGGAGAATACAGAGAACTACGCAATGTGCCTAACTGGCCCTTCTCTCACGGTTGTTCTTGCAACCATCCACGTGCCTATTCATCAAGTCCCTCAGCTGCTATCGACGGAAGAAATCATTCGGATTGGCAAGCTGACTGCGGCGTATTCGGCCAAAGTCAAAAACTTACCCAAGCCTCGTATTGCTATCTGCGGTCTGAATCCGCACGCTGGGGAAAATGGTAATATCGGATGTGAAGACATGACGCTCATTGCTCCTGCGATTAAACAACTTCAAAAGGAGTACCCTCAGGCTGAGTTCACCGGCCCCCATGTGCCTGACGTGGTCTTCCGACAAGCAGTATTAGGCGATTACGATGCGGTGGTTGCGATGTATCACGACCAGGGACTCATTCCTCTCAAACTTTTAGATTTTGACTGCGGTGTCAATGTGACGCTGGGTTTAAACTGCCCTAGAACAAGTCCTGACCATGGAACAGCCTTTGATATTGCTGGGAAAGGACAGGCTTCTGAAAAATCCATGATCGAGGCCATCAAGTTGGCTTTGAAGCTAACCTAGGGATAACTCTTGTAGATTTTAACTTTTTCGATATCAAAGAAACTATGAAGTACTTATTGGCATTTGATAAATACAAAGGATCCATGACAGCTCCTGAAGTCTGTGAAGTCGTCGCCAAAGGAATTCATGCGGTGAACCCTAACGCCGAGGTCACTTCTTGCCCTATCTCAGACGGTGGCGAAGGTTTTACCCTCTCCATGGTTTCGGCCTTAGGAGGTCGTATTATTGACGTTGAGGTTGATGATCCTCTAGGCCGGCCAGTGAATGCCTACTACGGGCTTATTGACCGCGCACCATCTGAAGGCGGTTCATTGGCGGTGATGGAAATGGCCACTGCTTCGGGCTTAATGCTATTAACACACCCAGATTCTAGCCGAGGGTTGGACGCTATTGAGAGAGATAATTTAAAGCCTTTAGAAGCTTCTTCAAGAGGAACAGGGCAGCTCATGCGTCATGCGATCGAAGAGTCCAAGGTTCAAGAAATCATCATGGGCATTGGTGGCAGTGCTACGAACGATGCTGGCTTTGGTATGTTGCAGGCTTTGGGTTTAAAAGGTTTTGATAAAGATGGAAACGAAGTCTCGGGCAATCCGAAAGGCCTATTAGAGCTCGATCGACTTGATGACTCCGAATTGATTGAAACGCCGAAACTAACGATTGCTTGCGATGTGGAAAACCCTTTATTTGGGGATACAGGCGCGACTCGTATTTTTGGAAAACAAAAGGGGGTCAATCCTGAAGCCTACGATGATTTTGAAAAAGCATTGGCTAAGCTCGCTTACATTTCCAAACACTACAAGCTTATCCATGAAAAAGGAGCTGGCGCGGCTGGCGGGCTGGGCTTTTCTCTTCTGGCCTTTTTCGGGGCTGAATTAACAGGTGGTTTCGAACTAATTGCAAAGACCTTGGGGATTGAAGAAAAAATCAAGAACTCCGATGTCGTCATCACTGGTGAAGGCTCAATGGACGAGCAGACACTCTCAGGCAAAGGTCCTGCTGGCATTGCTCAAATGACACGTGACGCAGGTAAGATCACAGCTGCCATTGCGGGAAAAATAGAGCCTATTGTTGCCAATTACGGCTTGTTTGATCACTGTTTAGAACTAATCACTTTTGACTACCCTTTAGAAGAAGTCATCCGCCGCGCACCAGAGCTGACTCAGCAACGAGCGTCTGAATTAGCCACAACCTTAGAAGCCCAATAATATGAGCGAAGCCACGGATGATCCCATTGAACTTTGGATTAATAGCCTTTCTGAAGAAGAGGTCTTAGAGCTTGAAAAAAGAGGATCTTCTCGCTGCTGTGAGGTGCGAAAATCTTCGATCCATGGCAGTGGCGTTTTTGCCTCTTGTGACATCGAAGACGGCGAACTGCTCTTTGAATACATAGGCCAAAGAATTGACAAAGAAGACAGCGACGCCCGTGCGTGGTCTCAAATTGACCGTGCCAAAGAATCAGGCGAAGCCTCTGTCCTTATCTTCACCCTCAACGATGAGGTTGATATTGACGGGCGCATCCCGTGGAACTTGGCGCGATACATCAATCACTGTTGTGAGCCCAATGCTCAAGCCTGGATCGAAGATGTTGATTTGCCAGATGGTTCGGAAGAAGAGCGTATTTATATTTATGCGACTAAAGCCATTGCTAAAGGCAGTGAAATAGGATTTAACTATGGCTTTGATTTAGAAAACTGGAGCGATCACCCTTGCCTTTGTGGCAAACCCACTTGCGTCGGCTATATCGCAGGTGAAGAGTACTGGGATGAACTCAAAGAAAAAATAGCAACCAACCATTCATAATGAACCGAGCACCACTTTTAATCTCCAGTCGGAATCCGAAAAAAATCAAAGAAATCAAAACATTGCTTTCTCCTTACTTTGAGGTTTCGGATCTAAGCCAATACCCAGATTTCCCTGAAGTTGAGGAAACTAAAAACACCTTCTCTGGCAACGCGGGTTTAAAGGCTATTGAAATCAGCCGTCATTTCCACGGTTACGTGATTGCCGACGACTCGGGACTCTGTGTCAAAGTCTTAAATAACAAGCCTGGCGTTTATTCCGCTCGTTATGCTGGCAAAGACGCAACGGATAAGGAAAATAATGCTAAACTGCTGGAAGATCTCTCTTTCTTTAAAGACACCAGACCTTGGTTCGCTTCGTTCAACTGCTGTATTGTATTAGCTCAAGGCGGAGAAAAAGTAGCTGAGTTTAATGGGGTGGTTGAAGGCAAAATCACGCATCAGGAATTTGGTGAAGGTGGCTTTGGTTATGACCCTTTATTCATTCCTAAAGGCCATAAACAAACCTTCGCAGAACTCTCTCCTGAGAAGAAAAATAAAATGTCACACCGAGCCAATGCTTTGAGTCAATTTGTGCAATGGTGTGAAAACAATCTGTAGCGTTTTTTCTATAATCGTGAAGCAGTGAAGACTTATTCACCTGCTTCACTTTAATTAAAAAAAGAACGCCCCCTTAGTTCTTGATCAAGGTATAAGCGCCTTTTTCATCCTTCACAGTGAAACCTAAGGCTTGAATCTGATCTCTGAAGGCATCACAAGCGGCCCAGTCTTTATTCATTTTTGCCTCCCAGCGCTGAGCGGCTAAATCCTCTACTTCTTTTGGCACTTCGACCTTTACGGGCGTTAAATCAAGCCCTAGGGCTTGTGCTACATAAGAGAAGCCAATCAAAGCCATCTTAGCGGCTTCAGGGTCGCACTCAGTCGAACGAAACTCTTTGATACCAGTGAACACCTTACCCAAGGCTTCAGGCACGTTTAAATCATTCAGTAAAGAATTCCAAGCTGGCTGGAACAGGCCTAAATCAGCTTCAGTTTGAGCCAAACATTCTTCATACGATAACAACGGAGCGTTTGCTTTCTCTGCCAGCTCCTCTCCAAAGACTCTCAATTTCTCCAAGGCAATTTTAGCATCCCCTAAAGAACTGAGCAAAAAGTTAAGCGGTTTGCGGTAATGACCTGAGGCGAGGACATAACGGACCTCCTTAGCTTCATGCCCTAGTTTTTCAAGATCAGACAAGGTGTAAAAATTACCCAATGACTTCGACATCTTACCCCCATCGACAAGGAGGTGAGTGACGTGGAACCAGTGACGAGCTAATGGCTGGCCACAAGCGCATTCACTCTGAGCCATCTCATTCTCATGGTGAGGGAACATGAGGTCGACACCGCCTCCATGCAAGTCAACGGTTTCGCCAATAACTTCGCGAATCATTGCTGAACATTCCAAATGCCAGCCTGGACGACCTTCGCCCCACGGACTGGTCCAAAAGTTCTCGCCATCCTCTGGCTTTCTTGCCTTCCAGAGAACAAAGTCAGTGGCCCCTTCCTTCTCATACTCATCGGCATTGCTGCGAGCATTTGCTGTTTTTCCCACTTCTAGCTCTCGGTCTTTCAAGCGAGACAAAGCTCCATAGTCCTCAAAGGCTTCCACTTTAAAATAAACTGAGCCATCTTCAGAAGGGTAAGCAAAACCTTTTGAGATCAAGGTTTCGATGAGTTCGATTTGCTGAGGAATGTGCTCAATCGCCGACGGTTGTGAATGAGGCGTCAAACAAGACAATGCCTCACTATCCGCTTGGAAAATAGAATTCCAATGTGTGGTGAAATCTACCAAACTCGCTCCCTGCTTCTGCGAGTCACGAATGGTCTTATCATCCACATCCGTAATATTCCTCACATGGAACGTCGGCACCCCAGACAGCTCAACAACGCGTCTAAAGATATCTTGAGCCACAAAGGTTCTGAAGTTTCCAATATGGGCAGGTCCGTAGACTGTAGGACCGCAACAATAAAAACTAAACTTCTCAGCACCAGGCTGCAAACAGACCTCTTTTTGCTCACGACTTAAAGAATCAAAAAGGGTTAAGTTTCTCTGTTTAGCTCTCATTTTTTATTATTCGTTGATTAGTTTTTCAAATTGCTCATCAGGCAGTGCGCCCAAGCTCAATGCTTTTTTATAAAACTGCTGTGCTTCTTTTTTAGCCCCTTGTTCTAGATAAATCACGGCGAGGTTGAAATAAGTACTGTGACGAGTGGCGTTGAGCTCAATCGCCTTCTCATAAGCCTTTTGTGCCTCTTTAAAGTTGCGTTGCACCCCGTGGATATTACCCAGCATGATGTAAGCTTTGGATTGGGTGGGGTCCAGTTTTAAACTCTTCTCCAATGCCTCCTCAGCTTCAGGCAGTTGGCCCAGCTGGTATAGGTAAGTCGCCTCTAAATACTGATTACCCGCATCATCTGGCCTTAAAATATTAGCCTGCTGAATTTGATCCACAGCGGCTCTTAACTGATTGTCCTTTGCCTCCAACTGAGCCAACTGCACCAAGGCGTCCACTTGCCCCGGATGGGTGTCTAAAATCATCTTAAAAATATCTCGCGCCGTATTGAGGCGTCCGCCCTCTATCGCTTC
>CALLBE010000090.1 GCA_938001985.1 uncultured Verrucomicrobiales bacterium
GAATATGAAAAAGTTAAGGTTGATTCTATACGCACTTTTCCTAGCTATTGGGTTCGCAACCCCAGTTGTGGAGATTCCAACCAGCCCTAAGGCCGAAAAGTGTATTGCTAGTGTTGAGCCTGCTTTGAAAAAAGAATTAAAAGCACTCGGCCTTGAGTATGGGGCGCCTTTGTTTATCCGTATTTTTAAAGAGCCTGGGGTTCTGGAAGTCTGGTTAGAATCAGAGGAGGGCGTGTTTATAAACTTTAAGAACTATAAGATAGCAGCCTTGTCGGGAGGCCTGGGACCAAAGCTAAAAGAGGGTGATAAGCAAGGTCCCGAGGGGTTCTATTTTGTCAACGCCAAGCGTCTCAATCCTTGGAGCCGGTATCATCTTTCTTTTAATATCGGCTATCCGAATGAATATGATCGCTTTCATGGGCGAACTGGCAACGCATTGATGGTTCATGGTAAGCGGATTTCTATTGGCTGCTACGCGATGACGGACCCTTATATGAATGAAATCTATGCCTTGGCGGTCGCTGCGCTGAAATCTGGACAGCCCTTTTTTCGAGTGCATTCTTTTCCCTTCAAGCTCGAGAGCGAGGCTTTAGAAAAATATAAGGAGCGCTCTTGGTATTCGTTTTGGGTCAACCTCAAGGAAGGTTACGATTATTTTAATCAGCATAAAAAACCTCCGTCAGTGGAGGTTCTTAAGGGCAAGTATATTTTCACCCCCTGAGGAGGTGGGGAGTGTTGGTGAAATTATAGAGATGTCTTTCTGTTGAGGTTGTAAACCTTATAAATAAAGGGTAAATCGGCTTTTATTGAGACTCTATTTCAATAAAAGTTTTTAATTAAAAAGGAAAAAAAAAGTTGCCTCAAGGGTAATTATGAGGATACTTCCTGACCCAAGCAGAACTTGTAATTATGGTGATGGTGGGATAAATTATTGGAGCTATGGCAAACGTATTTCCTCGATGGACAAATTTTGTGCCGATTAAAATCGCGCTATGTATAGTTATGGTCGTTGCTGCGGCGATAACGTTTTTTGTATACTATGCGAATCCGGAAGCTCAGCGCGTCGGTTATCAACCAACTCAGCCAATCCCTTTTAGTCACGTGGTTCACGCGGGTCAGTTGGGTATGGATTGTCGCTACTGTCACTCTTTTGTAGAGGAGTCAGGTCACGCGAACGTTCCTTCGGCAAATACGTGTTGGAACTGTCACCAGCATGTTAAGACAGATTCTCCGAAGTTAGAGCCATTGAGAGCGGCTGTTGATAAGAATTTTGAAGGTTATACGGGCGCTCCTATTGAGTGGGTGAAGGTTCATAATTCTCCAGATTATGTGAAATTTGATCACTCGGCACACGTGAATAGAGGTGTGTCTTGTGTTTCCTGTCACGGTCGAATTGATGAGATGGAAGTCGTTCATCAGGATCAATCACACACCATGGGTTGGTGTTTAGATTGTCACCGTGCACCTGAAAATCATCTTCGCCCAATCGAAGAGGTTACGAATATGGCGTATGACGCTGAAGAGTATTTGAAGACAGAAGCTGGTCAGAAGCTCGTGGAGCATGCTGAGGCTTGTGGTTATAAAGCGTCGATTACCAATCAGCAGGAGTTGGGCGCTTTCTTAAGGTCGCAGTGGACGATTGGTCCGAAAGAGAGTTGTTTCACCTGTCACCGTTAATCCTAAAAATATCTAAAAGACGAAATGAGCAAGCACAAGTGGAGTCATCCTAAATCTAATGAAGCATCGACCACGGCGTGGAGGAGTGCAGGTCAGTTAGAGGATACTAAAGAGTTTCGTAACTGGATGGATCGTGAGTTTCCTCAAGGTGCAGCCGAGTTGGAGATTGATGATGACGGGACCAGTCGCCGTAATTTCCTTCAGTTAATGGGTGGCGCAACTGCGCTTGCAGGCTTTGGTTTGACCTCATGCCGTCGTCCAGAAAAGTATGTTCAACCTTATGCGGATGCTCCTGAGTGGGTGATCCCTGGTAAGCCTACTCATTATGCGTCAGTGATTCCTGGTGCTTTTGATGTGACGCCTGTTGTGGTTGTTTCTCATGAGGCTCGTCCAACTAAGTTGGAGCCCAATAAACTGCACCCATCAGGTTCTGGTGTGGCAGCAACTGAGCAAGCAAGCATTTTAGATTTATATGACCCAAGTCGTTCAAAGGCATTCCTTTGCAAAGGTGAGGTGATTAGCCGTGAAACTTTCAATACTGAATTTAAAAAGGCAGTTGAGGGTAAGAAGGTTGCTGTGTTGACGGATGACTTGAACTCGCCAACTAGGCAGCGTTTGAGTCAAGCTTCTGAGGCTAAGTTTTATTCATACAACGCAACTAAAGGTTTTGCGAATCGCAAGGCTATTGAAGAGGCGTTTGGTGAGAATATTGATCTTTCTTATGACTTCTCAAAAGCGAAGCGTATTCTTTCTTTAGATGCGGATTTCTTAGGGACAGAAACTCAAGGGAGTGTTCAAGGTTATTACGATAATCGTAAGGTTGAGGGCAATGACTACCGTCAGAAGAAGACGGTTGAGGATTTAAACCGTCTTTATGTGGTTGAGGGTCCTTATTCCTTAACGGGTGGAATGGCGGATCACCGTCTTCGTATTGCGCCTTCACAAGTTATCAAGGTTGCTTCTTTGATTGCTAAGGAGCTTGGTGCTTCGGTTAAGGGTTGTGATTATAGTTCGCTTACTACGTTCCAGAAGAAATGGGCGAAAGGTTGTGCTAAAGATTTAAAAGAAAACAAAGGTCAATCCGTTGTGGTTGCTGGTCTTCGTCAAAGTAAAGAGCTTCAATTGTTGGCCTTTGCGATTAACGAAGTGCTAGGTGCTTACGGTTCAGCCGTGAAAACGCTACAAGCTGAGCGCAAAGGCTTCGGCACATTGGAAGATTTGATCGCTGATGTTAAAGCAGGTAAAGTGGATGCTGTTGTTTCAACGACGCCTTCAAACCCTGTTTATAATGCGCCAACGAACTTGGAATTTAGCAAGACGCTCAAAGAGAACGAAGTTGCTCTGATTTCTCTGGGTCTTTATAATAACGCAACGGCGAATTGCGCAGATCTTCATGCTCCAATTGCTCACCCGCTTGAGCAATGGAATGATTACCGCAGTGGTGATGGCACTTACACGATTTCTCAGCCATTGATTCTACCATTGCATGGTGGAGTTTCTGAGATCGAAGTGATTTCTGCTATTGATAATAAAGGTGACTTTGCTGCAGTTGAATCTGGAAACGCAGCTGGCCTGACTCAAGTTCGTGAGACTTTCAATCAAGTTGCTAAGAGCATTGATGATAAGATTTGGAAGCAAGCGCTTCGTGATGGTTTTGTAGCTGGAACGGCGGTTGAAGCTTCTGCTTCATTGAATTTAGCTTCGGTTAAAGTGAAGGATGCGCCTGCGCTTCCTGTTGCTAAGAATGGTCAATTAGAGCTTGTGTTCGTAACGGACTCTTCTGTTCTAGACGGACGTGGAATCAACAACCCTTGGTTGCAAGAAGCTCCAGATCCAGTGAGCAAAATCACTTGGGATAACGCGGCTTACATTTCACCAAAAACAGCTAAAGATTTGGGCATCTACGACAAGATCGTTGAGTTGGCTCCTAAATCAAACTTAGTTGATAACTTTGGAGCTAAAATCGGTCCTGAGATCGAAAAAGCTAAAATCACTGACACTAAAGATTGGGAGAGTGGTAAGCGTACCGCTCCTGTAATCGAGGTTGAGTGCAATGGTCATAAGCTGAAGTTCCCTGTTATGATCGCTTTCGGTCAAGCTGAGGGGGTGATCGCTATCCCAACTGGCTATGGTCAAGGGTATGACGAGAACTACTGGAGACAGTGGGAAGAAAAAGACTTTTGGTATATCGGAACTGGTAAAAATGATCCAGATCTTGTCGATGTAACGACAGGGTTGGCTCCTAAGGAAAACACAACATTAGTGGGTGTTAACCGTGGATTCAATGTGAACCCGTTCCGCTCTGTTGATTCTGATTACATCGCTTCAAGTGTTTCTTTAGAAATCCGCCCTGAGCGTTATAAAGTTGCTCAAACGCAAGAGCACCACGCTATGTACGGTCGTGCGTTAGCGCGTGAGATCTCAACGTACGGTGGTGATTTCAACAAGAGCCTTAAGAAGGTTAAGAAGCAAGGTGCTGATTCACACGCTCCTGAGAACATCTCTCTTTATAAGCAAAGAGGTTCAACTGAGTGGTGGAAAAAAGACAGCAATGGTCAACAGACCGCACTTTTATCAGATAAGGTTCACCAGTGGGCAATGACCATTGACTTGAACGTTTGTAATGGCTGTAACGCTTGTTTAGTAGCTTGTCAGGCTGAGAATAACATTCCTATTGTGGGTAAAGAGCAAGTGGCTCGTGGTCGTGAGATGCACTGGGTTCGTATGGACCGCTACTTTGCTAAGATGGAGTATCATGGTGAAGAGCCATCTGCGGATAAAGGAGACGTTGATAACGTTGAGATGATTCCACAGCCTGTGGCTTGTTCACAGTGTGAGAGTGCTCCGTGTGAGACAGTTTGCCCGGTGAATGCTACCGTTCACAGTGAAGAAGGTTTGAACACAATGGCTTATAACCGTTGTATTGGTACTCGTTACTGTGCGAATAACTGTCCTTATAAAGTTCGTCGCTTTAACTTCTTTGATTACAACAAGCGCAACCCTCTGATTGATAAGAACCTTTACAAAGGTCCTGCAGGGAAGAAGCAAGTTGAGACCGGTGCTCACCTACAGCGCAACCCGAACGTTTCTGTTCGTATGCGTGGTGTGATGGAGAAATGTACTTACTGTGTTCAGCGTTTAGAAATGGCTAAGATCAAGCAGAAACAAGTGCTTAAGAGCAAAGTTTATGCAAGTGGCAAGCCTTCACACGAAATCAAGATTAAGCACGAAGACTTGAGAGTTTCAGCCAATGAGGTTAAAGTGGCTTGTCAATCGGCTTGTCCATCAGAAGCGATTAAGTTTGGTAACTTGTTGAATGAGAAAGATGACGTGAATGCAGCTAAGGCTTCTAAGCGTAACTACGATCTTCTTAACTACCTTAATACAAAACCAAGAACCTCATATTTGGCTCGTGTTAAGAATCCGTATAAGTATATGCCAGATGCTAAATACATCGGTAATGTCACAGTAGACATGCACTAATCTATAGAACTTTTAATTAATTTAGGAAATGGCAGACGCAATACAGTCAAATAATAAGCCGAAGCTTCCAGTTCTGGAACGTGAAAAGCTGATCTTAAACGGACGCTCAATGAATTGGATCACTGAGCGAGTCTGTGGAATCATTGAGAACCCTCAGCCAGCACTTTGGTGGGTTCTGTTTATACCTTCATTCATTATCGCGATCGTCGGTCTTGGATTTGGTCTTACGTATTTGGTTTCCACCGGTGTGGGTGTTTGGGGTAACTCCAACCGTACCATGTGGGGATGGCCAATTGTTAACTTCATTTTCTGGATTGGTATCGGTCACGCCGGAACACTGATTTCAGCGATTCTGTTCTTAACGAGACAAAATTGGAGAACTTCGATTAACCGAGCGGCAGAGGCGATGACTATTTTCGCTGTTTGTTGTGCTGGTATCTTCCCTGTATTCCACGTAGGTCGTGTTTGGTTTGCTTGGTTCTTGGCTCCAATTCCAAATGCGAATGCAATTTGGCAGAACTTTAAGTCGCCTCTTTTATGGGATGTATTTGCGGTTTCAACTTACTTCACCGTTTCTCTTATCTTCTGGTATTTAGGGATGGTTCCAGATTTGGCTACGATTCGTGATCGTGCTAAAAAAGGAAGTATTAGGAAGTTTTTATACGGTCTATTCGCTCTCGGTTGGAGAGGTGGTAACCGTCAGTGGTCTCACTATGAAATGGCTTACCTTCTTTTAGCGGCTCTTTCTACGCCATTGGTACTCTCGGTACACTCCATCGTATCTTTTGACTGTGCGACGTCGATTGTTCCAGGGTGGCATACAACTATTTTCCCACCTTACTTCGTAGCAGGTGCTGTATTCGGTGGTTTTGCGATGGTATTGACCATCATGGTGCCGGCTCGATACATCTATGGGTTACAGGATTTAATCACTCGTAAGCACATCGACAACATGGCTAAGATTATTCTAACCACAGGTACGATTGTGGGTTACGCCTACTTGATGGAGCTCTTCGTAGCTTTCTACTCAGGTGCTAAATACGAGATGGCAGCCTTCACTTACCGTATTACAGGTCCTTATGCATGGGCTTATATCTTAATGATGAGCTTGAACGTTCTTTCTCCACAGCTGTTTTGGTGGAAGTCTCTCCGTGAAAACCTTTGGGTTGTGATGGGTGTTTCCATGTGTGTGAACATTGGCATGTGGTTCGAGCGATTTGTAATTATCGTCACGACACTCCCTCGTATGTTCCTACCTGGTGACTGGAAGTATTACGATCCATCACCTGTTGATATCATGACCTTCATCGGAACGATTGGGCTGTTTTTGACTCTTTTCTTACTTTTCTTGAAGTTCTTACCATGTATTAACATTGCTGAGGTGAAGTGGACGCTCCTGGAATCAGATCCTCATCATGAAGATAAGGAAGAGCTAGAGGACAAAGGGGTAAAGGTTGAGCGCCCTTATCAAGTAGAACTAGATACAAACAAGCCTGTTTAATTTAACCTGATCTTTATAGAATTGTGACTAAAAAAATCAAAAGAGTTTACGGTTATCTGGCCGAATTTGAAACCGCTTCTAAGCTTTATAAAGGCGCGGAGAAGGTTAGAGATGCTGGATTTAAGAAGTGGGATTGTTACTCACCTTACCCACTGCATGGTCTGGATCATGCGATGGGGCTGAAGCGTTCAGTGCTGCCATTCTTTGTATTCTTTGGCGGCTTGATCGGTTTCTGTACCGCAGTGGCATTGGCTTATGGTACGCAGGTGATGATTTACCCTACCGTTGTTCAAGCTAAGCCGGCGAACCTTGCAACGATTGCAGCGTTTTTCCCAATCATGTTTGAGTTGACTATTTTACTATCAGGTTTCACGACCTTGTTTGGTGTGTTGGCTCTTATGGGTCTGCCTCGTTTGAATCACCCATTGTTTGCGAGCAAGCAGTTCCAGAAGGCAACCGATGATAAGTTTTTTATTGCGATTGAAGTGAGAGATTCGAACTTTAATAAAGAGGAAACTAAGGCATTACTTGAGGGTGCTGGTGGGTCAAATATCGAACTTGTTGAAGAAGAAATCTAAAAGATTATGTTACGTATTTTCTCTATTGTATTTATAGCCGTTATCACCCTTGTTGTGGGTGTTCTCGGATTCCGTGGTGAGAAGTTCTCTGAACCACCAAGACGTCTTTTCCCTGATATGGATGAGATGGACTATGTTGATGCTCAAACCAACAGCAGCTATTTTGCTGATGGGATGGGTGCAAGAATCCCAGTGGCAGGAACTCAGCCTCGTGGTTTTGAGAATGGTGGCGATGTTCAGTTTTCTGGCGACGCGACTTATTACACCTCAGGAGCGATTGGTGATTACTTTGGAAATGGCCTTCCTGAAGAGCTAGAATTGGATAAAGAGAGCGTCGTTGCCCTCGTTAACCGTGGTAAAGAGCGTTATGCGATTTACTGTGCGGTTTGTCATGGTGAAGGTGCCGATGGTAAGGGTATTGTAACCAACTATCAGTTCCCAAATGTGGCCAACTTATTGGAATCTCGTTTTGCTTCCAATACCTATCCGGATGGACAACTTTTTAATGTGATCAGTGAGGGTAAAGGCCTCATGAGTGGATATGCTTATAATATCCCAGTGAAAGATCGTTGGGCAATCATCGCGTATATTCGTTCACTACAAGCAGCTAAATAAGAATAATAATAATTTATCATGGGACATTTCGTAACATCAAATGATATACCAGCAGGAGGCGAGAAGCTTCCTGACTCTAAGTTCAAAGTCGCTCAATTTATTTTTGGGGGCATTGCTTTGGTTGGTTTCATTGCCAGTATTGCTGTATTATGCTTTAACGTAGGCGGTAAGGAGCTTCAAGGGAGCTATTCTTACTCTTGGTTATTTGCTTTAGCCTTTTTCTTAACCATCTCTATTGGTGGGTGCTTCTGGGTACTTCTCCACAACATGACCAACTCAGGTTGGGGAGTGAGTGTAAGACGTGTGATGGAAAACGTGGGTTTTGTTTATCCATTCATTTTCATCTTCACCATTCCTTTACTCTTCCCTGTGGTTCAGGACAACTTGTATGAGTGGATGACTGCTGAGCGTAAGGCGACTTCAGCTGTGGCTCACGCTGATAAAATGTTCAGTACAGATGAAAACATGGGTGGTTTTTACGGCGTCAGTGAGGCTGTGAAGCATAAGCTTAATGAAATGCACTACGCGCTTCTTTCTGCGAAGTCATGGTTCTTAAACTCAGTGGCTTGGTATGTTCGTTATATCTTTTACGCCCTCGGTCTTTCTATCGTGATTTTCCGCTTGAGAAAGTACTCAGTGGATCAAGATACGGATCAGAATCCAACAACTGAGCGTCTTTACAAAGCGAGAGGCGCTTCCGCTTGGGGGATTCCAATTCTAGGTTTAACCATTACTTTTATGTCTATTGATTGGCTGAAGACGCTTAACTACACGTGGTTCTCAACCATGTGGGGTGTGTATGTCTTTGCAGGCTCATTAATGGCTTCTATGGCGGTGGTGATTCTCACGACGCGTTTCTTAAAGGCTCAAGGTTATTTGAACAAATTTGTAACGGATGAGCACTTCCACATCATGGGCAAGCTGATGCACGCCTTTGTGATCTTCTGGGCTTATGTATCATTCTCGCAGTACATGCTGATTTGGTACTCAAACATTCCAGAGGAAACCATGTACTTTGCGTTAAGGAATACTGAAGGTTGGTTCTATCTTTCTAATGTTCTAGTGTTTGGTCACTTTGCGTTACCGTTCCTTCTCTTATTGCCTCATTGGGCGAAGAAGAAACCTAGATATAACACCTGTATTTGTATTTACCTATTGATCATGCACGCTTGTGATATGTACCACATCATCATGCCACAACGTGGACCATCTCTTTCTAATATCTGGCACTTGGACAATGCTCCATTGCTCTTTATCCAAGGGAACTATATGTGGATCGGAGACATCCTGGCTTGGGTGACTGTGGCTTCAGGCTTCCTATTCTTCCTGATCAGAAACTTAAAATCTGTAAATTTATATCCTAACCAAGACCCAAGGATTCTTGAGTCTGCTAACATGAGTAACTAATTGTATGTTTGATCCAGTGATAGATAATCCTTTTGAGCGGTTTAAAGCCTTTTTTATAGGTTTGTTCCTATTAGTGCTTGGCTTCCTTTTCATTACGTTGTTTAAGGTGACCGGCAACACATCGACTTATGATGATAAGGTGATCAATAGTCTTTCTATGAAGCGCCTTAACATCAAGGAAGAGGCGGCTAAGAAAGAAGTAAAAATTCTGACGAGTTCAGAGATCAAGGGTCTCTCACAAACACTTTTGAATCAAAAGCCCTCGGCTTTAGTTTCACCAACGACTAAAACACCTCAGGCAAAATAATGACGACTTCAACAAATACAGAAGAAGAAAGAATAGTCTCACGAGCAGCGATTGATGCGTCTGTTCGTCATCCGGTGATGTTTTTCTTCACCAGTGGAGCCGCTTGGTTAGGTGTTGCTTTACTTTTGGGCCTTTTATTTTCGGTAAAAAGCTTCGCTCCTAATGGACTTCCAATTCTGCCATTCAGCGACAATAATTTATTTTTCAACTCCGGTAAGCTTTACGGCGCTCAAATGGCGGCATTGCTTTACGGTTGGGGTGTTCAGGCATCACTTGGTGTGATTATCTGGTTGACCGCACGTTTGACGGATAAGCCGATTAAGAATGCGGGTATTCCGTTGGTTTTAGGTCATATTTGGAACATTTTACTCGTGATGGGTGTGTTCGCTATTTTAGCGGGTGGTGGCTCAGGGCGCCCTTGGATGGAATTGCCGCAAGGTCTTTATCCAGCGCTTATGTTCTGTTATGTGGGTATTGTGATCACGCAGTTGATTCAGTTCCACGTGAGAGAGAGAAAGCCTGACTTTATCTCTCAGTGGTATTTGAACAAAGCGATTGTTCTATTCCCAGTTGTTATTGCCATTGGTTACTTGTTCTCATTTTCAGACCTTTCTTCGCCACTCATGGCCTTTGCTGGAAACGCTTGGTACCGTTCAGCGATTGTTTATCTCTTCTTAATCCCGGTTTCGGTTGCTGTTTTATACTATATCGTTGCTAAGATTTCAGACCGTCCTATTTATTCTTACACCATGGCTAAATCTGCGATGTGGACTTATGTGGTGATTGCTCCATGGATGGGCTTGGAGAAGCTGGCTGGCGCTCCTATTGCAGA
>CALLBE010000091.1 GCA_938001985.1 uncultured Verrucomicrobiales bacterium
TAGTTGGATCTTCATGCCCTGTGAAGATAGTCAATTGCGAGCAATGCTCACGGTGCGTGACTGGAATACCAGCGTAGGCAGGGCCGCCGATGGTTGAGGAAATACCAGGAACCAGCTCAAATTTAACGCCAGCGGCACGAAGCTCCGCCGCTTCTTCGCCACCACGTCCGAAAATCATAGGATCGCCGCCTTTGAGGCGAACCACACAGAGGCCTTCTAGCGCTTTATCAACTAAAATCTGGTTGATTTCTGATTGCGGGATTGCGTGATTATCAGCGCGCTTGCCAGCGTAGATTTTTTCACACTCAGGACGAGTCCAATCTAAGATGTCGACACTGCTCAACGCATCATAAACCAGAACATCAGCTTTTTCCACAAGCTCTTTGGCTCGCAACGTCATCAACCCTAAGTCACCAGGACCGGCTCCCACTAAATAACAAACACCACTCATTTCTTTAAATTGTTTACTTAAGTTTTTTAAATAATTCCTGACCCACCACCAATGGCTGATCCAGTGGCCCGGAAACGCTGGCCTCTTTTGGAGCCGTATGAGCAAGCTCACCTTCTGCAAAAACAATGCCTTTCATCTCTAATTCCTCACCAACAAATCGTGAACTCACACCAACCGGCGTGTGACAGCCTGCGTCTAATAAGCGTAAAAACTCACGCTCAGCAACCACTTGGCGCGTGGTTGGCTCACAAGAAATGGCTCTTAAAATAGAACTGACTTCCTCATCGCCTTGTCGCACTTCCATCGCAACGGCCCCTTGACCCGCAGCTGGTAAAAAGACTTCGGTGTCTAAAACATCCACGCTCAGTTGAACGTTCTCAACCATGAGGTTTTCAAAATCATAGCCCAATCTCACCAAGCCGGCTTCCGCTAGCATGATGGCATCCAGATCCTCATCCACCGCAAGTTTTTCTAATCGTGTAGGAACATTCCCTCGGATATCCACAATCTCTAAATCAGGTCTCAAATGAAGCAGCTGACGCTCTCTTCTCACGGAAGAGGTGGCAACTCTCGCGCCTTTTCTAAGAGTCTTTAAACACTGTCCTTGCTTGGTCACCAAGACATCTGCTCGTGAAGCCCGTGGCAACATACAAACCAACTCAAATGCGGATTCCAAAACCGTAGGCACATCCTTAAGCGAGTGAACGGCAAAATCGATTTCCCCTTTCAACAAAGCCACTTCCAGCTCCTTAATGAAAACCCCTTTATCAACAATATCACAAACGGTGGAAACATCCTTTAGCGCCACATCGGTACGAATATCTCCCGTGGTTTTGATCACCACTCTTTCAACCTCCAAATCTGGAAACTTTTCAGCCAAAGCGGCCTCGGTCATGCTTGCCTGCTTTAACGCCAACGCACTTCCTCTCGTTCCTAGTTTTAGTCTTTTTTTCTCCATTAAAAGTAATGTCAATGATCAAGCCCTAGATAGCAAGTACCGATGCACTCACTCCGCTGAGTTTACGATGGGAACTAGGGTGTGTGTGCGTTTTTCAAAATAGCAGAGATTGGAAAAACCAGCCTCTTTAATGTGTTGAAAGGCGTCCTCGAAGTCCGAAGCCACCTCATTGGGATGGTGCGCGTCAGAAGTCAGGGTGATTTTCACCTGCGCATCGGCTGCCATTTTTAAAAACTGATCGTCAGGGTAATAGGCTTTGCACTGCTTTCTCAAACCTGCGGTATTCAACTCAATACAAGCCTTGCCAGTCCGATTGGCCAAAGCCTCAATCACTGGTTCGTAATAATAGCGGAGGTCTTTTTTAGGAAAATAGCCAAATTTTTTAATCAAATCAGGGTGCCCATGAATATCAAACAAACCAGACTGCACCATTTCTAAATAGCGCGACCAATAGAGAGTCCAGAAGCTCTCGACATCGCCCTCGGCCCAGCGCCCAAGCCACTTGGGATTATCAAAGTCCCACTGATCGGCAATGTAATGAACGGACCCGATCAAATAATCCCAATCGTGATAGCGATCGAGCTTTTCAATCCAAGATTCACACTGAGGGAGCCAATCGCATTCCAAGCCACTGCGGATTTTAATTTGGTTCCCAGCCGCTGCCTTCGCCTCTGCTTTTGCCCTCTCAATCCAATCCAAATACTTAGGAAGCTCGTCATAGGCCATCCGCCAATCATCAAAAAAAGCTTCACTAACGGGAGCGTGATCGGAGATGCCGTACTCCCTTAATCCTTTAGAAATAGCCGCTTGGACATAAGCTTCAGGCTCACCCTCGGCATGATGACAGAGAGGCGTGTGGGTGTGGTAATCAGTCAGCATTTTAAATATCTTTCTTAACGATCGTGCCTGGCAGTGTAGAGCATCCCTCAGAAATCTTACGCCCCGGGTAAACACTCGTATTAATCCCTGTGAAAACACCTTCACCGAAGACGGCGCCAAACTTGCGTCGCCCTGTGTCCACTAATTCACCCTCAACCATAGAGCGGTGATTGGCCTTATCATGTCTGTAATTAGAAATGATTGTTCCAGCGCCTAAATTAGAATGATCCCCAATGATGGAATCCCCGACATAGGACAAGTGGCCCACGTTGGAATGAGAACCAATCATGGAGTTTTTAACCTCAACAGCATTCCCGACATGACAATGATTGCCAATAGCGGTGTTGCCTCGGATGTAACAATTCGGCCCCACCTTGCAATGATCCCCGATGATGACATTCCCTTCTATGTAAACGCCAGGCAGGATTTGACTCCCTTTGCCTACAACGACATGACCGTCCAAAACGGCAAGTGGCGAAACCTCAGCTTCTATTCTTGATTCTGAAATTTGAGCGATGATTCGCTCATTAACCTCTAGTAAGTCCCAAGCGTATCTCACCACTATAGAACCTTGAGAGATCACGGTTTTTATTTCACTCCCCAAACCCTCTACTTCTGAAACAGCCAGCTCACGGCCTTCTGAGTCGGTTAAGCGGATAGCACTCGTCTTCAGTTGCTCGATGTCTTCTGAACTGAACCAAACATTGCTCTTAATTGTAATCGAATGAGAGGTGGGAATATCTCCAAAAGATTGCACCACAGCATGCTGAAAAGGCTGATTGGCTACGCATTGTTCTGCTAATGAATCCTCATTAAACAGAGGCTCTCCTTTCACAAAATCAACAATCCCTTCGATTTGAACCGGCTTGGTATTACTCATCTTTCTCTCCTTTCTTTTTTCCTCTCAACATGGCTTCGATAAAAGGATCAATCGCGCCATCCATAACGGCTTGGATATTCCCTGTCTCTTCGCCTGTTCTTAAATCTTTGACCATCTGGTAAGGCTGAAAAACGTAAGAGCGGATTTGGTTGCCCCAGCCGATTTCCCCCTTATCACCATACTCACGCTCAGCCTCTAGCTTTTGCTTGTCCTCTTCGATTTGGTATAGCTTAGCCTTAAGCATTTGCATCGCAATGATACGGTTTTGAAGCTGTGAACGCTCACGAGTGCAACGAATGACGATATTGGTTGGCTTGTGTTTTAGAATAACAGCCGTCTCCACTTTGTTCACATTCTGCCCGCCTTTACCCCCCGAACGAGCGGTTTGAATATCGACGTCCGCATCAGGCACCTCAATTTCGATCTCATCTTTAATGTCAGGCGTGGCATCGACGGAAGCAAAAGAAGTGTGGCGTTTGCCCGCCGAATCAAAGGGTGAAATCCTAACCAAGCGGTGAATCCCTCGCTCATGCTTAACATAGCCATAAGCATTATCTCCTTTAATATGAATCGTGGCCATGCGACAGCCAGCAGAATCTCCGTCTTCCCAATCAATGGTGCTCACTTCTAGGCCCTTTGTCTCGGCCCATCTGGAATACATGCGGTGAAGCATCTGAGCCCAATCACAAGCCTCAGTCCCACCAGCACCCGCGTGCACCGTTAAGTAAGCATCAGCCGAATCGTTTGGCTTATCTAATAAGGTAATCAGCTCAAAAGCATCCAAACGCTCCCCAAGATTACCGCTTTCGACAACCGCTTCATTGGCTGTCTCCTCATCTTGCATTTCTCGAGCCAGTTCAGACAAAGCTAGCACGTC
>CALLBE010000092.1 GCA_938001985.1 uncultured Verrucomicrobiales bacterium
CCAACCCAAGACGATTCCAATCATACACTCGATAGGTCGTGTCTGAGTTCTGCTGAATTTCAATAATCAAATGACCCGCCCCAATCGCATGGAGCACTCCGGATTCTAGATAGACCGACTGCCCTGGTTCAGCGGACAGCACATTCACATGAGCCTCCACATCCTGTTCCTCAATCGCCTTGGCAAAAGAACCCACATTCACCCCCGGCTTAACCCCGACGTAAAGCTTTGCGTCCTCATCAACCTCGGCGATATACCACATCTCGCTCTTAGGCTCTCCTCCAAATTTTTCGGCAATGGCAAGTGGTGGATGCACCTGAATAGACAAATCCTTTTGGCAGTCCAAAATCTTAATCAACAAGGGGAATCTATCCAAACCCTCGTAGCCCTTCCCAAATAAAACCTCTCGCTTCGATTGCCAAAGCTGATTCAACGTCAGCCCCTCATACTCACCAGCGCTCACCAAAGTCTGATCATCAGCACGATCGCAAAGCTCCCAACTCTCTCCATAAGGCACATCCTCCTCAGGCAAGGAACGCCCACAAACCGTCGTCAGGGCACGACCGCCCCACACACGTTCTTTATAGAGGGAATGAAAGGAAATTGGTAACATTTTGAATTGCCGAGAACATTGAGATCTAATCGCTCATGATTCAAGGAGAAAGCTCTAAAAATAAAAAATGCCCTTACCGAAGTAAGAGCACTTGTCTTGTATTAAAATACTAGTTCAACCTATTCAGCTGCCTTAAGCATTGCTGACTCAGCTGCGTCCTCAGCACTAGCGCTGATTTCTTTTGCTGGAGCACCCACTTCTTTAGCCGCTGCTTTAATTGACATCTTGATACGTCCTCTGTCGTCAAAACCAATACACTTAGCCTTAACAATATCACCAACCTTCACAACGTCTTCTGTATTCTCAACACGCTTATCAGCAAGCTGAGAGATATGAATCAGACCGTCTTTACCCGGAAGTACTGACATGAACGCACCGAAGTTAGTTGTAGAAACAATCTTACCTTCGTAGATCTTACCAGGCTCAACTTCTTCGAACATGCGCATGATCAATTGCTTCGCACGCTCTAACTGCTCGGGCTTAGCCGCGTAGATACTAACAGTTCCGTCATCAGAGATACTAACATCAGCACCAGACTCAGCCTGAATGCCTTTAATGTTTTTACCACCAGGGCCAATCAACTCACCAATCTTATCAGGCTTGATGCTGATAGACTCGATACGAGGCGCTTCATCAGAAAGACCTGTCGTCTCTGGGATGATTGACTCCATCTTATCAATGATAGCTGGAAGACCTTTACGGAACGCCAACTTAACCGCATCGATTAAGATATTAAGAGGAATACCTGCCAACTTAAGATCAAGCTGGTAACCTGTCACACCCTCACGAGTACCACAGAGTTTGAAGTCCATGTCACCGTAGAAATCTTCTGAACCGATGATATCTAAAAGGAGCTTATAGTTTGAGATTTTCTCTGAATCTGTTGACTCAGTCACCATCCCTACTGAAATACCACCAACACCAGCTGTCAAAGGAACACCTGCGTTCATGAGTGACATCACACCCGAACACACAGTCGCCATTGAAGTCGAACCATTGGACTCCATGATTTCTGAAGACACACGCATTGCGTATGGGAATTCTTTCTCACAAGGAATGACCGGAAGGATTGAACGCTCAGCAAGAGCACCGTGACCAATCTCACGACGGTTGAATCCACCGAAACGACCTGCTTCACCTACTGAGAATGGAGGGAAGTTGTAGTGAAGAATGAAACGCTTGCTATCAACACCACCTGAGTAAGAGTCGAAGTATTGAGTCTCGTCTGTAGAAGCCAGTGTCGCCAAACCAAGAGACATGGTCTCACCACGAGCAAAGATTGCAGAACCGTGAACTTTAGGCACGGAGTTGATTTCACCAAAGAGTGGACGCAAGTCCTCAACTTGACGACCATCCGCACGCAAGCCTTTTTCCATGATAGAAATACGGAATGCCTTTTTCTGAATGTACTCAAAAGTCTCTTCGATTTCGAATTCAGTCACTTCAGGATATTTCGCCTTGATCGCCTCCTCAACTTCGTCACGCAGAGCGCCTACTTTTTTGCTGCGCTCAATTTTACTAGCCGCATAGATCGCATCTTCGATACGGTCACCAGCAATGGAGTAGCCGATCTCAAGCAATTCTTCTTTTGGAACGCTGAGCTTGTACTCACGAGTTTCTTTACCCGCTAATTTCTTAAGCTCTTTTTGAACTTCGATTAAAGGCTGGATTGCTTTTTGACCAAACTCTAAAGCAGCAATGAAGTCTGCTTCTGGAAGCTGGTCCGCAGCACCCTCGATCATCGCAACTTCAGTCTCTGTACCCACATAAATTAGGTCCAAGTCTGACTCCTCTTGCTCTGAGTGAGTTGGGTTCGCAATAAACTCGCCATCAACACGCCCCACGCGAACAGCACCGATAGGTCCTGCGAAAGGAACATCAGAAATGCTCAAAGCCGCTGAAGCACCGTTCATCGCCAAAATGTCAGCATCGTTCTCGCCATCTGCAGAAAGAAGAAGCGCAACAATCTGCGTGTCATATAAATAGCCTTTTGGAAATAGAGGTCTTAATGATCTGTCCGTCATGCGGCAGGTTAAAATCTCCTTCTCCGTTGGACGACCTTCACGCTTTGTGTAGCCTCCAGGGAACATGCCTGCAGCCGCAGCCTTCTCCTTGTACTCAACTGAAAGCGGGAAAAAGCTCTGACCTGGTTTAATCTTAGTGGCAGAAACAGCTGAGATGAAAACCATCGTATCGCCGCATCTTACGGTAACAGCACCGTCAGCAAGACCACCCATCTTGCCTGTTTCTATTTCAATTTTTTTCGAACCAACCTGGCTCGTTACTTTTTGTATATTCATTATCTAATTTTTTCAACCAGAGCGTAATCACATTGTAAGGGAAGCAGCGGTCTGGCACTCGATGGACCCTCCATCTAAAAATTTAGAAAAATATGA
>CALLBE010000093.1 GCA_938001985.1 uncultured Verrucomicrobiales bacterium
CCAAGGATGCCCCAACCAGTCCATGACCAATAATTAAAATCTTTGAGGGCGCTCGACCAGACATGAAAAATAAAGAGGAGTCTGATTCTAGAAGGCCTAGAGCTTTAGTAAAAAGGCTTTAAAGAGTCTTAAAACCTCATCTAATGAAGAATTTAAGCGATGGTCGCCTTCGATCAAATGTAGCGTGGTATTGCTTTCACGGGCGTATCGAATGGATAGCTCATGCGGCACGATTTCATCAGACCAGCCATGAACGATTTCAATATTTTCCGATAAAACAGGATAAGACTGATGCTTCCACCCCGGTATAAAAAGAGCAGGCGCTAAGGCAAACACGCCCTGCGTCTCCAGTTGAGAAGCGGCGACAATGGATACATAACCGCCCATACTTGAGCCGACTAAAACCACCTCTGAAGTCTCTTTTTCTAAATAAGAAGTCAATCGACTCACACGTTGATCAGGATCCATCGTGTCTGTATAATCCAGACTATCAACAGAATGACCCAGGTCCTTAGCTAGATCAGCTAAAGCCCTGATTTTGGTTCCCCAAGGACCGCTTTCTTTCCCGTGTGAAAAGACGACCTTCATGCTTAATTATAGAAAATCAGGCAGCACGTCATCAAGTGCCGCAAAGAGCTCTTTCATCGACTCCACCGTTTCGTCTCCCATGTTTGAAATACGGAAGGTTGAGCCTTTCACTTTTCCATAACCGCCATTGATCAAGAAGTTATGCTTATTGCGAACAGCTTTGATGAATGCAGGCACATCGATGTCTAAATTGTTTGCAAAGGTTACCAGCGTTTTGGACTGACAGCCCTCAGGAGCAAAGTTTTCGAATCCGTACTTAGCACCCCAGTCTTTAACCATTTGGTTCAGTGTCTCGTGGCGAGCGTAGCGTTTTTCTAACCCTTCTTCTAAGATTTCATCGACTTTGTCTTTCAGGCCCCAGATTAATGAGATCGCAGGCGTTGATGGCGTGTTGTTTTTAGCGCCATTTTTAACAAACTCTAAGAAGTCAAAATAGTAACCACGTCCTTCGGTTGTTTCTGCACGCTTCACCGCTTCTTCAGAAAGCGTGAATACGGAGATTCCAGGAGGAAGTGCGAATGCTTTTTGCACGCCAGCGAGTAAAACATCAATCCCAAGCGCTTCTGTTTCTACAGGAACCGCTGTGATTGAGGAAACGGTATCAACCGCGATGAGAACACCTGGGAATTCCTTGACCACTTTAACAATGTCTTCAATCGGATTCATGACCCCTGTTGAGGTTTCGTTATGAACCACGGTCACAAGATCGAATCCGCCTTCAGCAAGTTTAGCGCGAACCACCTCTGGGTCTATCGCTTCACCCCATTCAACTTGGATTTTCTCGGCTTCTTTTCCACAAGATTTTGCAACGCTGAACCATTTGTCAGAAAACGCACCACAGCATAACGTGAGGACTTTTTTCTGAACCAAGTTACGAACACAAGCCTCCATCACCCCCCAAGCAGACGAGGTGGAGAGGTAAACTGGGCGTGTTGTTTTTACAATCTCACGAAGGCCGGGTTGGATAGACGCGTAGAGTTCTTCGAAATCCTTGCCGCGGTGGCCAATCATTGTCTGATTCATAGCCGCATACGTTCTCTGAGAAACGTTAATAGGACCGGGTATAAAAAGCTTTGGCTTAGACATAGAAAAAAACTCTTCTCCAAGGGTTATTCTGTCCAGCTTATTCTTTAAAGAATAGATGAAGAATCATCGTCACGAGAGAGTTTATACTAAAGCCCTTGGGGCCAGAGTCGCTAAGGCAACTCATCTCGAGTTCTGTCATTTCTCCACAACCCAAAGCCAGTTCAAGAGATAGCCTACATTTTCTATTAAAAAAAGATTTCGATCAAGGGGCTCATTTGTTACCTATAAAGGTTTTTAGAATGAAGCCTATTCAAACAGACATCACATTAATCGGAGGCGGGATTATGAGCGCCACTTTAGGTACCATGCTAAAGCGATTAAACCCTGATTTTACCATCCAAGTGGTTGAACGGTTGAATAAGGTCGCTCAAGAAAGCTCCAACCCATGGAATAATGCAGGAACCGGACACGCCGCCCTATGTGAGCTGAACTACACGCAACAAGCGGCTGACGGTTCAGTTGATATTTCCAAAGCATTGGGTATCTACGAGTCGTTTGAGCAATCCAAGCAGTTTTGGACATCTTCCATTGAGGCAGGAAAACTAAGCGCACCTGAATCCTTCATCAAAGCCGTCCCTCACATGAGTTATGTTCATGGAGAAAAGAACCAGTCCTTTTTAAAAGCGAGACACGAGGCCATGTCTGCGCACCACTTCTTTGCCGACATGGAGTACTCAGAAGCTGCGGATGAGGTCAAGTCATGGGCGCCTTTACTCATCAATGGTCGTGAGGACACACCGTTTTCAGCCACAAAGATCAATCGTGGTACGGATGTTAACTTTGGTAAGCTGACTGAATTATTGCTTGAATCTCTCGTTGCGGAAGAGGGCGTGACGCTTTCCTGTGGTCAAGAGGTGCAGAACCTTTCAAAAACAAAGGATGGCCAGTGGAGACTTAAGATCAAAGACGATGCTGGAAACTGTTCTGAAATCATTTCAAAATTCGTATTCATCGGAGCTGGTGGTGCGGCGTTACCTTTATTGCAAAAATCAGGGATTCCTGAGGGCAAAGGCTTCGGCGGCTTTCCCGTCAGTGGCCAATGGTTGGTTTGTCAAAAAGAGGAGATTGTGAACCAGCATTTAGGAAAGATTTACGGAAAAGCAGCTGTAGGCGCTCCTCCGATGTCGGTTCCTCATCTAGACACCCGTGTCATTGATGGTAAAAAATCCCTTCTCTTCGGCCCCTTCGCCGGCTGGACCCCCATGTTCTTAAAGCACGGCTCTTTACTTGACCTGCCTTTATCCATCAAGCCTGACAACCTCATTCCTATGCTCGCTGTTGGTAAGGACAATATCGATTTAACGAAATACTTAATCGAGCAAGTCCTTCAAACATCGGAAGACCGCATGAATGCCCTCCGAGAGTATTACCCAGAAGCTGATGCCAGCGATTGGACCCTTGAGGAAGCTGGTCAACGCGTTCAAATCATCAAAGCGGATCCGAAAAAAGGAGGCGCACTTCAATTTGGAACCGAAGTTGTTTCGGCTAAAGACGGATCCCTAGCCGCACTTCTAGGCGCCTCTCCGGGAGCGTCAACTGCCGTTAGCATCATGCTCAAGCTCCTCAACCAATGCTTCCCTGAGGAGATGCAGAGCGAGGCATGGCAAAAAGAGCTCTCCACCATGGTGCCTTCGCACAATGTGGATTTAAAAACCAATCCTGAGGCCTTTGCCGAGATCCACGAGCACGTGGATAAAGCGCTTGGTATTATTTAAGAACCTCAATGGATTCTGCCCCTGAGAGCTTTGATGCGTTTTGGACTTCGATTTCATCGAACGTCACAGAACCCGTTAACCATGGGGATAAAGACCAATGGCTTGAGGCCATAGACTCGATTCCTTCGCTTGATTCTAAGTGCTTTGAAGTCAAGGAAGGTGTCCCTACTTTTTCCACCGAAGAAAAAAACACCGACTCTCTCAAGACCGCTTTACTAGCGCTTCATCCATGGAGAAAAGGCCCTTTTCAAATAGGTGATGTGGCTATTGATGCGGAATGGGACGCTCGCAAAAAATGGGAGATCGTCGAGCAAGCGGTTGATTCGTTAGAAGGGCGTGACGTCTTAGACATCGGTTGTTCAAACGGCTATTACTTATGGCGGATGCTGGAGAGCAAAGCCAACCGAGCATTGGGTGTGGAGCCTTACCCTCCCAATATTTTCCAATTCAAGCTATGCCATCAACTAGCGGGTTCTCCTGAAAGTATTAAACTACTGCCTTCAACGTTTGAGGTCATGCCCCAAAAGTTAAGAGCCTTTGATACGGTTTTTTCAATGGGAGTCTTGTATCACCGTCGCAATCCTCTTGAGCATTTGATGCAAATACGAGAGCAGCTGAAGTCAGGGGGCCAATTGGTGCTAGAGACCCTAATCGTTGATGGTGACGAGAATACTTGTTTGATGCCTGAAGGACGCTATCAGCAAATGAATAACGTCTGGTTCTTGCCTTCTGCGCCTCATCTGGTTAGGTGGTTAGAGCGTTGTAAATTCAAACAAGTTGAGGTGAAAGACATTCGCCCCACCAGCATCGAAGAGCAACGGTCTACAGAGTGGATGAAATTCCAATCCTTAGAGCAATTTTTAGACCCTCAAGACTTGACCAAAACCATCGAGGGTTACCAAGCCCCCACGCGCTGTTTAATCACCGCCTACGCCCCTTAATCACTCAATCATTTTTAAATGTCCACCAACTCAAAAACGCTTCCAGACCTTCCAAACAAGCGAGATTGGCTCTCTTATTGTGGCCTGTGGCTGGTGCAAGCACTCAACTCTTTCAATGACAAGGCAGCTCAATTTTTGATCATCACATTGGCCGTTAATGTTTTGGGTAAAGAAACTCAACTCTCCAACGAATTGGCAATTTATATTGTATTGCCTTTCGTTCTCTTCGCCCCAATGACGGGTTGGTTGACCGACCGCTTTCCCAAAGTGCGGGTGTTGCGCTTGGTTGAGCTATCACAGCTGTTTATTTTACTGGGGATGTTTTTTGCCATTCAAGCTCGCTCATTAGAGTGGGCAATTGTGAGTTTTATTTTCTTAGCGATTCAAAGCACCTTCTTAAGCCCTGCAAAAAAAGGTCTGATTTATGAAACCGTAGGGCCAAAACGAGTGGGTGTCGGAACCGGCGCTCTAGAGACCGGAACCTATCTATTCGCAATCGTTGGGATGATCTCAGGCTCGTTAGCGATCAAATACCTCTCTGATGACCCTTGGGAGTCCTGCCTAATCGCTATTTATTTCCTTTTAGGTATCGGGATCTTATGCCTTGTCGCCTCCATTGTCATCAAGCCTAGATGGCTGCCTAAGGCGGAGATGAAAAAGCGGAATCACCCTCTGGATTACCTGTCGCCACTCAAAGCTGTCTTCACGTCTAAAGACATTGCCTACGCGGCTGCTATGCCTATTTTTTTCGGTATTGCCGCCTCTTGGATCACGCTCGTTAATGACCAGTTTGTTCGCTACACATTCCCTGGTGATTACGGTGATAAAATCAGTCTATTTCACGGCTTTTTAGGTTTGGGGATTCTCTCTGGAGCAACGATTGGGAGTTTAATCAGCATCCGCCGTATTCGACTGGATTTGATGCCCCTTATCTTAGGAGCGCTGTGTCTTTTATGTGTTGTGGCTGTTTACTATCACTCCATTTTATTCATTGGACTGCCGCTTCTGTCGCTGCTTTCTGGCTTGGGTGTGATTACCATGATTCAAGGGAACGCTTACATCATTCGCAACATTCCCGATCAAGCCAAGGGGCGAGCGATTGCAGGCGTGAACATGCTCAGCTCGGCTGCGGGAGCGTTGACCTCATTGGCTCACAAGTGGGTCGAGTCTCAGCCGTTTAGTATTGGTGATCAATATTGGATGCTTCTAGGCGTGGGGCTGATCTTCCTCGTCTTGTCGTTACAAGGCTTTGGCAGAGAGTTTATTCGCTTTTTAATCATCACCAGCACCCGCATGGGCTGGGGCATGCGAACCTTGGGAAGAGACCGAGTGCCAGAGGACGAAGGGCTCTTAATTGTATCCAATCACGTCACATGGCTTGATTCCGGTGCCGTTAACTCAGCGATCCCGAGAAAGGTTCGATTCTTAATGGCTGAAGAGTATTCCAAATACCCTCTCATTGGTAAGTTTACGAGTTGGTTTGATGTGATTTTAGTCACCCCTTCTCGAGCTAAAGAGGCCATGCAACGTGGCAGTGATGCGATTAAGGAAGGTTCCGCTGTCTGTATTTTCCCAGAAGGCCGACTAACCCGATCTGGCCAGCTGAATGAAATTAAGCGAGGTTTCCATCTCATGGCTAAGAAGGCTGAGGCCAAAATCGTTCCTTTATACATGGATGGATTATGGGGAACCATCACTTCATTTGAGCGCGGTAAGTATTTTAAAAAATGGCCGTACTGGTTTGGTCATGGCGTGACCGCTGCTTGTGGCGAGCCGATTGAAGCCAAAGACGCCACGCCTGAAAAACTCAGAGTCTCACTAGAGAGGTTAAGTCATGAATGTCTCGAGAGCCGATTAAGTCGTGAACCTAAAAAACGATTCCGTCAGGCCTCGGAAATTTGCAATTTGATGCAAAGCTCCCTCTCTCCGGATCTGATATTGGCGAATGCACGACAGATTCAAAATGTGAACTTTCATACGGAAAAACGAGCCGTGATACTTCATATCAGCGCTTCATTGAAGAACAGTTTTGCCATTTGGTCCATGTATCAAAAGTGCACTCACCATATCAAAGAAATCCATTGGTTTGGTGAGGCGGCCCTGCCGACACCTCAGAAAAATGAGCACGTCGTCTGTATCCTCTCCTCTACGGAAAGAGTGAATCTAAAACAGCTACCTAATTCTGAATCCATCACTGTTCTTGAGCTCTTTGATATCGAGCGCGCAACAACGCCAGAACCGCTTCCTGCAGGGCATGACAAAGTAGTTCACTGCCCAGCCTTGGCTGATAATGGCGTGCTGTTGACCCTTTCCTTGCCTTTTGAGGTGAATGAAATCACCTCATTGGGACCTGAATTTGGGATCGTTGAGGGAACCTTTGGCCGTCTCTTGCCGGGGGGGTATCGAGAGGGGAATGAGCTCTACATGCCTCGCGGAGCTAAATGTGATTTCAGTCAATTTGAACTCGATGAAAAAGGCTTTGTTAAGCTAAAATCAATCACTTAGCCCATGCTCTCTTGTCTTGTTTTTTGCTCCCTTCGAGTGATAGATTTTGACAAATGCAATAGACTTTGCGAGATCATAGTAGATGGAAAATGTTAAAACCCTAATCCTCGGCATCGCAATTGCGATTGGAGCACTCCTATTGATTGGTTTCTCCGTATTTTTAGGGACGCTTCCTCTCTCATCTAAGTTTGATCAACTGGATCGTGAAGTGAAAGTAGGGCTCAATGAGTTACGAGCTAACGAAGATGCAATCAAAGCTGACCAGGTTCAACTCGCGGAAATTGAAGAAGAGTATAGCATTCTTCAAAACCAATTAGCAAAACAAGCAGAAGCTTACCGCAATTTAAAATCAGAGTATAATAAGGTCGTTAGCAAGCGTGACGCTTTGATCAACCTTCTGGATCAAGTTCAGAGCTCTAACGAAGCCTTACAGACCCAACTGCCTCCGCAAAAAGAAGCTGAGCCTGCTAAAAAGTCAGGGGTGCAAAAAGATATCGAACGCAGTTTAGCCCTAGCCACCGTGTCTCTTTTCAATCGTGAGTGGGGTTACGGAACAGCAGACATCAATTATCCAAATGCAGTTCAACCCGACAGACAACTGCTGGTGAGAAGAGATAATAAACCGCTGGGTATTGTATTAATTTCTGAAGTAACGCCCACCAATGAAGCGGTTTTTCAGCCTTTGGCTAATAACTTTCCAGAGACCCTGGTCCTGAACAACGGCGATGAACTCATCACCGTCCCAGCAGGTTACCTTATTAACGAATAGTACCCTTATTCGCCTTTGTGGTTTTACTCAGTCTCTATGTTAACCTCGGTGTTAACTTTTTGCCGAGGCTATCACTTTTCTGTAAAATTCCACATCTGAGCTTGGTATACGCTTGAGCTCAGGGTCTGAATCCAAGCCAACATGGTACAAACCAAAGTCCGTGTTGTAATCAAACGGGTGACCCCATTCACGATTAGACGTTAAGGACCATAGCAAGTAGGCCTTGACGGGAACGCCATCCTTGCAGGCTTTTTCCACCTCGTTCAGATGAAGCTTTAGGTAATTTTCACGATCAAAGCCATCCGCTAAAGGCACGCTTCCGTTCTCCACGATAATCAGCTCTTGGTTCGGGAACCAGCGATGAAACTTACGCAAACTGTTCCCCAGCCCTTTCGGCCAAACAGGAGCCGATAAAAAGCGACCTTCCCCCGCATCAATCAGCTTGGAAAATTGATGTAGACGCTCCGTTGGTAGACCCCAGTAGTAATCCAGCCCCACAAAATCATGAGCCCCTATGGCCTCTTTAGGACAAAGCTCCTTCGGAAGCTTGCCTCTCGAACCAAGATACCACCAATTCGAATTGGCAATCAAACTAGACGCAGCAAAAAAGTGCCAAACTTTATTTA
>CALLBE010000094.1 GCA_938001985.1 uncultured Verrucomicrobiales bacterium
GCTGGAGCCAGCATCAGGCGCATGGCCTTGCCCATCTTCATCACAGGCTTCTGTCTTTCCATTCTTTGTCTATTCATTAACTCCTCGTGGATCCCTGCTGCTAAAAAATACAAAAACCACCTTTTGTATGAAGCGTTAAAAACACGACCAGAGGCGCTAATCAAAGGGGGAATCAAGGATAACAATATCCATTTCACCGCTTCCAAAGTTGAGGGCTCAACCATCTACAACATCAACTGGACTTCTCTAGATCCTAAATCTGGTGAAATCCAACGCCGACAAGCAGCCAAGGGTGAGTTTGTTTTCTTAAATGAAACCCAAGACATGCAACTCAACCTTTCTCAAGTCTATAGCGAAACGGAAAAGAATGGGAAAGTCATCGACAGGAGCTGGGCCGAAGAGGTAGGGCCTCTGAACATCATCGATTCCAAAAAGAAGAAAAAGCTCAAGCGAGGCGAGCTCTCAAACCATGAGATATCGAAAGTCCTTTCCACAAATACACTGACGGCGGATCAACAAACCGTCTACAGTGACGAGGTTGATGAACGGAACTCAATCAGCTGGGCCTGCCTGGCGCTCATTTTCCTTGGACTTCCCTTATCCATCACTTCAGCTCGTAACAGCAGCTCAACTGGCTTCATTATCAGCATCCTCATTGGACTGGTTTATTTTGTCCTTTTAGAAGTCGTTAAATCCCTATCTATCGAAGTTGGCCTACTGCGATCCAGCCTGTTCTGGATTCCTAATATCCTAGCCTTAATTATTGGCGGCTATATGCTCCGACAAAAGGAAACTTTATAAGCTAACCCACTTGCTTCGAAAGGCGAAGTGGCGGGCTTCATTTTTTCAAAGCAGCCTCTCTTGTAATTAGTCGATCTTTTCTCGACAAATCCTCTATATTATAGACGCTACTTAAGTATGTGTTACAAAAAGTTACTTGCTCAAACTTCAATTACGCTCTTTTTGCTAACAGGATTTTCTTCCGCCAAGCCTAACTACAATCAAATTGTCTACCGCGTCTCAACAGCGCTTCAAAACACCCATTATAGCGGTGAACGCTTTGATTTAGAAAAAAGCCAAGAGTGCTTTGATGAGTACTTTAAGCTCTTGGACCCGCGTAAAGTTTACTTCTTAGAAAGCGATTACCAAGAGTTTGCTAAAAAATATAGAGATCAACTCAACATCTCCGTGAAGAAGAAAAAAGGAGCCGACATCGCCCTTGCTATTCACCAACGCTTTATCGAAAGACAGCAAAACCGTGTCGCCTTCATCGAAAAAACGCTAAAAGAAACCACTTATACCTTTGATTCAAACCAAACTATCCTTCTGAGTCGTAAAGATGCATCCAGAGCAGCGAATGAAGAAGAGTGGAATCAGCTCTGGTCCAAGCAAATTGAAGACCAAGTTTTAGATGAAGTCATTCGCCGTGAGCGAATTGCTCAAATGGCCTCCAAACAAGGGAAAGAAAATCCTATTGAATCGACTAAAACACCTAAAGAAGTCGTCAGCTTACGCTTCTCTCGTATCTCAAAAGCCTACAATGAACGAACAACTGATGACATCATTGATTTGTTTTTAACCGCACTTTCTCTGACCTACGACCCACACACTGACTATTTCAGCGAAACTGAAATGGCTCGCTTCCAACGCAATATCTCAGGCTCACTCATCGGGATTGGCGCTTTACTTTCAGCCGAAGAAGACGGCTCCACGAAGATTGAAGGCATCGTCAAGGGTGGTCCAGCTGATAAACAGGGTGACTTATCCTTGAATGATAAAGTTGTAGCGGTCGCTCCCAATGGTGACGGCAAGTTTGAGGACATCATGTTCATGCCTATTAGCAAGGTGGTTGACCTCATTACCGGAACAGCCAATACCAAGGTCACTTTAAAAGTTGAATCATCCAATCCTATTGGACAAACAAAACTCGTCACCATTGTTCGGAAGAAGATTGAGATGAAGGATAAAAAAGCCAAAGGCGAAATCATCCTTAAGAAATTAGGCGACAAGGTCCAAAAAATCGGCTGGATTAACATTCCTTCCTTTTACGTTGATTTCCAACAAGAAGGCTCTGGCGTCTCCTATGATGTTGAAAAAATTCTAGAGCGTATGGTTCAAGAGAAGATTGACGCACTCGTTCTTGATGTTCGCAGTAATGGCGGTGGCTCTCTCGATGAGGTGCGCCGTATGATGGGCTTCTTTATTGATCGAGGCCCCGTTGTCCAAGTGAAGGATTATCTCAACCGCGTGGATTCTAAATACACCAGCCACAGAAAAGCCCTCTACACAGGCCCATTAGTTGTGGTTCAAAATAAGTTCAGTGCTTCGGCGAGTGAGATCTTAGCCGGCGCTATCCAAGATTATCAACGCGGTTTGATTGTCGGTGGTGAGTCTTCATTTGGTAAAGGGACCGTTCAGCAATTGGTTGAGGTCGCTCGCCTGATGCCTATTTTTTCTGACAAAACAGGCTCTGGCTTCCTCAAACCAACCATTCAAAAATACTACCGTGTCACCGGTAACTCAACGCAGCGAAAAG
>CALLBE010000095.1 GCA_938001985.1 uncultured Verrucomicrobiales bacterium
AGTGTAAATTCAGGCTGACCATCCCAATCCTTAAAGTGCACCATGTTAATCAACTCAGCGTACTGCTTCATTTTAGTCAACGGGTCCATCCCTCCATTCAGAATATGGCCAACATCTGGGCACCAACCCGTTACGGAGGAATCCAAGCCCTCTAATATCACGCTATAATCCTCTTCCGTTCGATTCGTCGAAGTCTCTGGGGAGTTCGGATGATAGGCGCAATTGATTCCCAGGTCCGCAGCCCGTTTCGAAACCGCATTCAGATTACTGATGAGGTTTTTTCGACGCTGCTTGAGATCATGTCGACCAGTAGGCATCTGAACGGTGAGCAAGGTCGTCTCAGGAAAGTGTTTTAGAAAATCAAATGCCTCTTGGGCTTGCGCCCTCTCCTCATCGGTTTCCGTTGCCTCATTCCAATCTTGAGCAAACGCAATAGCAGCCAACTCCACCTCATATTTCTGCAAAACATCCTTCAATAAAAAAGGGTCAGCTAAATCTCCCATCCAGTGAAAAATAGGCTCAATGCCCTTCATTCCAGCCTCAGCCGTTACCCGAATCATCCGCTCCAACTGGTTCTCATAATACGCTCCTGAATCGCGCATAAACCAGGTGTAGCATTCATTTCCAAATTTCATTATTCTGACTTTATAACGTTTGTATTAACCGAGCTTAGATACTTCTATCATTTTTCCTAAAATCGTATTCCAGGTTTCTTGGTTCTCTAAATCTTCATTGGCGAACATACAACCATCCCAGCAGAGGTGACTGATTTCGGGGCGTTGATTTCCTTGCTCATCGAGCAGCCAATATCGCGAACACTCCACAATATCCAACTTCCCCATGGGGTCGTCAGCCTTACAATGACGTCCTGTCTTGTCATGCGAACCCGAGCCATGCACCGTTCCGTCATTTTGCGCCACATGGAAATCAACGGTCCAAGGCCTCAAGGCGTCCGTCATCACCTTGTAAGCACTCCAGAATTCTTCTTGAGAATAGTTTTTTTCTAAAAGAGCATGCTCAGGTGCATTGTGCCCAAGCATGTAAAGATAAGTGTGTGCAAGGTCTGCTTGGAACCCAACAGTCTCGGGCATTCCCACTTCCTCTAAAAGGTTGAGCATGTCCTTCCACGAATGCATACCTCCCCAGCAAATCTCACCTTCGGCGGCTAGAACCTCACCATAGCCTGCCGCAATTCGCCCACATTCTTTAAATGTCTCAGCAATCTTCAGTGTGTTCTCTACAGGGTTAGCCATCCACTCTTGAACCGAAGTGGCCGAATCGATTCTAATCTTCCCATAACTTCGGACGCCATGCTCTCTCAAGACAGAAGCGTATTCACAAGCGCTGCGGACGGCCTCAATGAATTTACCTGAATCTACTCCCGCCGCACTTCCACCGCCAGTGTCTTTCCACACCGGTGCTACGACCGTGCCGATCGCAAGCCCTTTTTCGGCAACAGCATCAGCGAGCAATTTGATCTCATCTTTGGACGCCTTAATATTAAGGTGGGGATCAAAAAGAAAGAGGTCTATTCCATCATATTTTTCACCTGAAACCTCACTATTAAGCGTGAGCTCGATCATTCGCTCTAGTGAGATGGGAGGCTGAGACGATCCCTCCTCTTTGCCCACCAAACCGGGCCACATGGCGTTATGTTTTTTCCATGGCGTCACACTCATCGCCGAAGACTCTACACAGATTGTTCTATTTAAGATAGAATTATAATCCTTGAAATGAGCCACTTTTTGAAAAGCTTAAATTATTCGTTTACTCACCACCTCTCGTGACCCAAATTAGAATGAACTAAAGGAGCTTGTATATAAAGACAGCTCATCAACCCCAACTCGTAGGATAAAAAAATGAGAACCTTAGCCATTGGAGATATTCACGGATGTTATACCTCTCTCACCACTCTGTGGGATTATGTGAAGCCCAGTCATGAAGATCACCTCATTTTCCTAGGGGATTATGTCGATCGAGGTCCTAAATCGAAGCAAGTCGTTGATTTTCTTATTGAGAAAAGTAAAACCTACAAGCTGACTTTCCTCACGGGCAATCATGAAGAAAAGCTTCTTTTAGCCCGCTACAACGAGCTTGAATACGCTCAGTGGATTGATATCTGGGACGCCACGGCCACGATGGACTCATACGAGACTCAAGACATCAGTGAAATCCCTGCGGCTCATTGGGATTTCTTTCGAAAGAACCTTCCTTATTTTGAAACCGAGACCCACATCTTTGTTCACGCCAACCTGGAGCCAGACATTCCACTGGCCGAGCAACAACCCTTCACCCTGATTCATAAAAAACTAGGCATTCAGCAGCCTCACATCTCAGGCAAGACCGTCATCTGCGGACACACTGCCCAGAAAAACCATCTCCCTAAGAATTTGGGCCACACCATTTGTATCGATACCGATGCCGGCAGAGATGGTTGGTTAACCTGCTTGGAGGTTAACTCTGGAGAGCTATGGCAATCGAATGAAGCTCAAGCAACAAGGACTTCTGTTTTAAATTAAAAGAGTCTTTAAACACCTTTTTCCAGCGCTCTTCGGCAAGGGGCAAAGCTCAAGCGGTGCTCGGGGCAGAGGCCGTGAGCGTCAATGGCGGCTAGGTGCGCTTTGGTTCCATAGCCCTTATGCTGGGCAAAACCATAAGCTGGGTAAGCTTGATCAAGCGCATACATTTGCTGATCTCTGGTTACCTTAGCAATGATACTGGCTGCAGCTATGGATAGGCTTTTCGCATCCCCTTTGACAATAGTTTGATGCTCGTAAGGAAAGGTTTT
>CALLBE010000096.1 GCA_938001985.1 uncultured Verrucomicrobiales bacterium
TTTATTGATATCACGCCGTGGAAAGCGATGGAGGAAGATTTATTGGAGGAGGAGTATCGCTTCAAAACTCTGATGGAGCATGTTCCAATGAGTATTTATTACAAAGATCTAGAATGCCGCTTCAAGCATGCTAACCGGACCTGCGTTAAGTGGATAGGTGAGAGCAGTGAGGCTGATATCTTAGGAAAAACGGATAAGGCGTTCTTTTCAGAAGAAAACGCCGAGCAGAATATCCGTGATGAAAAAATCTTAATGAAAGATCGCAACCCCATCTTGATGAAAGTTGATTTGGAGGAGTGGAAAGACCGTGACGATAGCTGGACGTGCACTAATAAATTCCCTTGGGTCGATCGTCGAGGCAACCTCAAGGGGGTGTTTGGTGTTTCTAGTGATGTTACGGATTTAGTTGAGTCTAGGAAAGCTCAGGAATCAAAGAGTGAGCAGCTTCAGCAAATCAATAGAGAGTTTGAGAAAGAACTCCAACTGGCTAAGGAGGTTCAGCTTTCATTGGTGGAGCCTCGAGCTGAAATCACTCAAGGCGTGTTAAATATTGCGGGGAGAGAGGCTGACTTAGCTTATGAATATATTCCAGTGACTTCCTTGGCCGGAGATTTCTTAGATGTCATTAAAATCGATGAAGATAAGCTCGGGCTTTGTATCTGTGATGTGATGGGTCACGGTGTTCGTTCCGCATTGGTGGTCGCGATGATTCGAGGTCTGATGGAGAAGCAAAAGCGGATTGCGGATGAGCCACATGAGTTTTTAACCGGCTTGAATGAGGGGCTCGCGGGCATTCTTCTTCAGGCTAATGTGACCATGTTTGCGACGGCGTTTTATGCGGTGATCGATATGAAGACGGGTATTTTAGAGTATGCAAGTGCGGGTCATACGAATCCTGTTATTGTTTCAGAAGGTAAGGGAGAGGTTTTAGAGACCATGGATATGAAAGGTCCAGGCCTTGGGTTGATGCAGGATATGGTTTATCAGAAAGCCTCATTAGACCTTAATAAGACGGATCGCTTCTTCATCTACACGGACGGAATTGTAGAAGCCGAGAATTCTGAAGGTGAGGAGTTTGGAGAAGAGCGCCTGATGAAGCTTTTAGAAAAAGAAAGTAAAAAGGGTAAGGATCTGAATGGAAAGATCTTAGAGGAAATCAGAAGTTATCAGGGGAAAGAGGCCTTTGATGATGATATTTGCATCATTTCATTGAGCTTATCTTCATGAAAATGATGGCTCTTTGAAAAAACGAGCTAGACGATTACCTATAAGGCTTATATTAACCTAAGTATGGATTTAGGGCAGGTTGTCGTCATTGATTTTGGGTCGCAGTATACTCAGTTGATCGTAAGAAGAGTTCGCGAGTGTGGGTTCTTTGCAAAACTGTATCAACCTGAAGATCTGGATTCTTTAGAAAACGTAGGTTCAATCATTCTTTCTGGAGGTCCTAAAAGTACATCTGATTCAGATGCTCCTGATATTGATGTTGAAAAACTCTTATCCTTTGGGGTGCCAATCCTAGGGGTTTGCTACGGCATGCAGCTCTTAAATATTAAGTATGGTGGCAATGTGAAGCCGTCAAATAAGAGAGAGTATGGTCCAGCAGACATGTTGCCAGAAGCTGGCTGTCCTTTATTCGAAGGTGTTTCCAAGAGCTCACAGGTTTGGATGTCTCATTCAGATACGGTTGAGAACTTAGGGGAATCAACTCAGGTGATCGCTAGAAACGCTGAGAACACGCCGGTTGGATTGCAGTACGCAGATAATATTTTTGGAATTCAATTCCACCCTGAGGTGACTCATTCACATGAAGGAACTCAGATTCTTCGTAACTTCTTGTCCTTGGCGGATAACTTGGAGCCGTTCCAGATTGGAGATTTTAAAAACCAGCTGATTGCAGAAATTCAAGAGCGAGTTGGCACGAAGCAAGTGGTATGCGGTGTCTCTGGCGGCGTTGATTCTACGGTTCTCGTCGCTTTGCTAAAAGAAGCGGATGTTGATGTGCGCGCTATTTTTGTCGATCACGGGTTGATGCGTAAGAATGAAGGCGACGAGGTTCGCAAGAATTTCAAAGAAATCGGAATCGAGATCGAAACGGTTGAGTGTTCAGAGCTTTTCTTGGAAAAACTGGAAGGCGTTGATGATCCGGAGAAGAAACGAGTGATCATCGGAAACCTCTTTATCGATGTCTTCTGGGATTCGGTAGGTGATGCGGAAATATTAGCGCAAGGTACTTTGTATCCTGATGTGATTGAATCTGCCTCGAATGATAAGTCCAAGGCTTCTAAAATCAAAACTCACCACAACCGAGTGGACCGCATTTTAGAACTTCAAAAAGAAGGTAAAATCTTGGAGCCCTTAGCTGAACTATTCAAAGACGAAGTTCGTGAGTTAGGTCATGAGTTGGGGATTCCTGCAGACATCTTTAACCGTCACCCTTTCCCAGGACCTGGTTTAGCCGTTCGTTGCCCAGGAGAGGTTACTAAGGAGAGACTCGACGTGATTCGTGACTGTGACGCTATTTTCATCAACAAGCTCAAAGAAAGCGGCTGGTATGATAAAGTCTGGCAAGCCTATGCGTGTTTGATTCCTGTTAAAACAGTCGGAGTTAAAGGCGATGAGCGATCGTATGAGTGGGCCATTGCCTTACGTGCCGTGATCTCAGAAGACGCGATGACAGCGGATTGGGTGGAGTTGCCACCAGCATTGCTTCGTGATATTTCGAATACTATTTTGAATTCCGTTCAAAAGGTGAATCGTTGTCTTTACGATATCTCAACCAAGCCACCAGCAAGTATCGAGTGGGAATAGAGGTTTCGAGACCTTGAGTTGAAATAAGCTCATTTTTTAATATCAAAGCACACTCACATCTATTGAGTGTGTTTTTTATTATCTTCAGGTTTGAATATTTAATGTTGATTAAGCGCTGGTCTCAATTGCTAAGATTCACTTCCTTTTAGGCAAAAAATAGGCCGCTGAATCTTTCGATTTCAACGGCCATTTAAATGGTCGGGGAGACAGGATTCGAACCTGCGACCCTCTGAACCCAAATCAGATGCGCTACCAGGCTGCGCTACTCCCCGACTACTGGTTACCTCCTCAAAAAAGGAGGACGTAAACTTAATCAGCAGTGCTTCTATAAATCAAGCTGAATATTCATTTATTTTTCACTTCATTTAATCCCAGGCCAAAAATAATACTCCGCCTTCGCATTCCTGCTCCCTAAACCCCTAAAAACAGCAAAAAAATAAGGATTTAAGACCTCAACTAGAGCGCTGACTCTAATTCAGCAAAAAAATCAAATTATATTGTGATGCTCGCCCTCATTAGTCTCGACATCGGAGAGCGATAGAATTTTACTTTTCATTATGTTTGTTGATCACATCAGAATTCTTGCTCAAGCGGGTAATGGTGGAAACGGGGTTGTCAGTTTCCGTCGCGCTAAGAATCAGCCTAAAGGTGGACCTGATGGAGGTGACGGCGGCAACGGCGGCTCTGTAATCTTGCGCTGCGATAACCACACCGACAACTTAAGAACTTACGCTTACGATCCCAAGTTAATTGCCAAGCATGGCGAGCACGGGAAAAAATCAAATCGAAAAGGAAAAGCTGGAAACACCATCATCGGCAAGGTCCCTCCTGGAACTGTAATCTACCGAAGCACCGCAGCTGCGATTTCTGATGCGGTTGAAATGGAGCGAAGCGAAGGCGGTATTGATTTAGAGCCCATTGCTGACATGACCCAACATGGCCAAGAAATCGTTCTTTGTGAAGGCGGCATTGGCGGACGTGGTAACTGGAACTATAAATCAGCGACGAACCAAGCCCCTCAAGAACACACTTTAGGAACGGAAGGCACTCAAGGTGTCTTCTACATGGAATTACGCCGCATCGCTGATGCTGGTTTAGTTGGATTCCCCAACGCTGGAAAATCAACCTTATTGGGTAAAATCTCTGCCGCTGAACCTAAAGTCGGCAACTACCCCTTCACCACCTTAAACCCAACCGTAGGCGTCGTTGATTTCAAGGGCTTCTCCCGCTGTACGGTTGCTGATATCCCAGGATTGATCGAAGGCGCGAGTGAGAACCGAGGCTTAGGTCATGAGTTCCTACGCCACATCACGCGTTGTCAGATTCTCATCTTCGTAGTCGATATCGCCGGGAGTGAGTGTCGTGACCCAATCGAAGATATT
>CALLBE010000097.1 GCA_938001985.1 uncultured Verrucomicrobiales bacterium
GGTAACAGCCAATCCTATAGAAAAGAGAACGCTCAAACCAGTAAGTTTCATCAGTTCTTCCGCGTCTAGATATTCAGTTGATGCTTGCGAGTATTCAACGGTATCTAGGATGGTTTGCCTGTAAGTGAAGTAGAGGTAAGAGCGCCACATCACAACGAGTAGTGAAAATCCAGCAACGATGTAGTGAGCGATAGAGAGGATTTTTAAGTGAGAGGTGTCTCGACTGTTTTCATCCATTCGAGATTCTGTGGAGGTTGGCATTGTCATGTGTAGCTAAAAAAAGGTGTTTTAATCCAAGGTATAAGTCAAAAAGAGCTCTCCCGCTTCATTGGGTTCAACTGCTTGTAAGGTTAGTGATTTTGATTCGGAGAGAGACGTAAGCCCGATTAAGGTCAGTGCTTCTTGGTTTCCGAACAGGATAGCGGGATTTAGGGTTAAATACAGACAGTCGATTCGGTTCTGTTCTAAGAGAGAGTTGAGTACTTGCGCGCCCCCCTCGCAATGCAGTGTCTTGATTTCAAAGGCGTCACAATTGTCTATAAATTCATTAAGAGAGCCTTGGAACCATTCGATACTAGAAGTTAGTCCTGAAGGTCTAGGCGTTTGTGAAATTAGGATGATAGGGCCTCCTGAGGTTATGAAGAGGGGGTGAGAAAAGTCAAAATCACCTGATTGAGAAACAATGACTCGCTTGGGTTGTTTTGTCTGTTCGAGCCCGGGTATGGTTAGCGTCATCTGATCGGCTTCGAGTGTTGTTCGTCCCACTAAGATGGCATCAACCTTTTTTCTTAAATGAATCAAGCGTTCTAAGTCCAGTTTTGAAGTGAAAACGGAGGGCGCGTTCACAGCTCTATTGATTTTACCATCGGCGGTGATGGCAAAATTCGCAGAGACTTGGAGTGAATTTTCTTCTCGAATCAATAGAAATCTGACATGAATTAATTATGGATAAAGAACAATTAAAAATTACCTGTTATCTCAAAACTTATTGTGGGTGGAGTGAAGGGGTTCGCGCCATCATGCGCAAACATGGTTTAGTTTTTGAAGAAAAAGATATCATCAAAAACCCTGCGTTCCGTTGGGAGATGGAGCAGAAATCAGGACAACAACTCTCTCCTTGTGTCATGATCAATGATGAAATGCTGGCTGATGTCTCTGGCGATGAAGTCGAGCAGTGGTTGATTGAAAAAGGTCATTTGACAGCAACGGAAGAGGCTGCTGATGCGCCGACAGGTCAAGGTTGTTCAGATGAAATGCATGAGAGAATGGCTCGAGGTGAGCTTCCTAATGCCCCTTCTGGTGGTGTGATCAAGATTATTGATTAGGGTTAGATAACCGTTTTTTAGAGGCCTTTTGAGCCTCCTTTTTTTCTTACCAATTGCATAGGGGTTAAGTCGTAGTAATTTTTAACCTCTTTGCAGAAGTGAGAATAATGAGCGAAACCTAGTAGTTCGCTAATATCTGTTAAGGAGTTATTTTCACGAATGAGATGAATCACCAACCTCATTCGTTCATTTCTTAACCAGTCTTTTGGAGAAATACCTAAGGTATTAATGAAAATTTTATGAAGGTAACGATCTGAGATGTTAATTTTCTGAGCAATACCCGAAACCTTAAACTTTTGGTTAATGGCGAGATTTAAACAATCATACTCAGTCTCTCTAGACTTCACGTCTCGAAGGTAGACTTTGCCATTTTGTATGCTGATGATGGGTATTTTCATTAACAAAGAGTTTTAGGTTTTAATTATTTTGACATGTTAATAGTATTATTTCAATCAAGATCGTTGATTATGTTATATTATAAGTGCTTTAAAATCATGGTTTTGTTTGCTTTTGTCGAAAATGCACTCGCCATTAATGTTGATCAGATACTGAAAAGTGTTCCAACTGTTAGCTGGGAGTTGGTGAGGGAGCAAAAGCACTCGAGTGATTTTTTCACACAAGGGTTGTGTTTTAATGTAGAGGGCGTCTTGTTTGAAGGAACAGGCCAGTACGGTGCCTCACGCTTAATTAAGTATAAAAAGAACTCCATGGAGGTTGAGCGAAGCCTTGCGTTGAGTCCTCGTTTTTTTGGGGAAGGGGTGACGGTTTTAAATGGGCAGGTCTTTCAACTGACGTGGAGAAAAAACAGGTGTTTCGTTTATGATGCGACGAGTTTAAAACGAGAGAAAGTCTATCGCTACCAACATGAAGGGTGGGGAATCACCCACGATACAAGCTCCTTAATCATCAGTGACGGAAGCCCAATTATCCGCTATTACACGCCAGGCTCTTTTCAGCTTAAAAAAGTTATAGCAGTTAAGGTTAAAGGGCAGCGCCTGCCTTTACTGAATGAGCTCGAGTATATTAAGGGTAAAATTTGGGCCAATGTTTGGCAGACCAATTATGTGGTCTGTATCGATCCAAAAACTGGAGAGGTGACTCATAAATTAGATTTGTCTGCCTTGGACACACTCCAGAAAGGAAAGGATAAAGATGTTCTCAACGGGATTGCCTATAACCCTGTGAATGGTG